>CAZQJR010000118.1:0-9818 GCA_964592825.1 uncultured archaeon
CAAGCCCCCTCAGAGATACACCACCGGGAGGTTGATAAAGCTGATGGAAAAGCTCGGACTGGGAACGAAGTCGACGAGGCACGAGATAATAAAGAAGCTCTACAGCAGGGGTTACGTTTACGGAAATCCCTTAAAACCCACAAACACAGCTTTCGCGGTCGTGGACGCTTTGAAGAGGAACGCGGAAATAATAACCCTCCCGGATATGACCGCCAAGCTCGAGAGGTACATGGACGCCATCGCGGAGGGCAAGCTTGATGATAGGAGCGTGCTCTTGGAGAGCGTGAGGTTTCTCAAGGGGGTGCTCGACAGCGTCGACGCGGAGGAACTTGGAAGGTGCTTGAGGGAGGGCATCGAGGAGGATAGGAAGAGGGAGGTCGAGAAGAACGCGTTGGGGAAGTGCCCGAAATGCGGTGCGGTGCTCGTGGTGAAGAGGTTTAGGAAGAGGTTCGTGGGATGCACTAAGTGCGATTTCTCCCTACCCCTACCGCAGAAGGGAAGGCTGTACATAACGTCCGAAGTTTGCGAGACGCACGGGCTGAAAAAGATAAGGATAAGAACCAAAGATGGCGTCTGGAACCTCGGATGCCCCTACTGCAACTACCTGAAGTGGAGGGGTCAGCGGTAGATCTGGAAGACCCCGATGTAATCCGTCGCGAGGGTTGAGTTGTACGTCACGACGCTCCACCATCCCCTTCTGGCCGTTATACCGTTCTGCATTACGAGCACGATCATCTTTCCGTTCTTTATGTAGTTCTTCATCTGAGATGCGTTGAGACCGACGCTCAGCCATATCTCTCCTCCGTATTCGGTACTCACCATTTCGTCGTACCTCCCGGCCGTGAAGTTCCAGAGGTACAGGGTGGATCCGTTATCGTAAGTCAACCATCCCATCCCCCACCAAGTATAATTGTATCCTACTCCATATCCGTTCCAGTAAACGTACGTTTCCATCACGTTGCTCGTGTTGAGACCGTAGATTTCGAATCTCTGAGCGGCGTGATAGTCGAGTGGGGCGACGCTCACGAGATACACCCCGTCGTCCTTGGTTATGGCGCTCGTATCGGTTATCGGCGTGGCCGGTGTGGTGTTCGTGGAGGGCAGAGACGAAACGTAATTCCCGAACACGTAGATGGCTCCGGGCATGTTGGCATCGTAGGTTATGCCGTACGGGAATTGGATCGTCACGCCGGAACTAAGAACGTCGATCTTGTACGTTACGTTACCAACGGGCGTTTCGAAAGTTACGAGCGCCTTTCCCGTCGTGTTCGAACTGAAAACGACCTCCGCCACCCCGTTCGAGTCCGTGTAAGCTACGCCCGGAGTAACCTTCCCCACTCCCGTCAGAGATACGTTGACCGGATATCCCCTCACGGGGTTGTTGTACTCGTCTAAAACCTCCACCCCGAGCTTTATCGACTCGTCCACGGTCACGTTATAGCTCGTCGTAGGGGCGGTCGGGATGACGAAACTCGGCTTGGGTTCGTAGAGGTTTCGGTATTGGAGTGCGGAAACCGACGTGCCCTTGAACAGCAGAGTGTACGACAGGTAAAGCCTCGTAACGTTCCCGTACGACACCGAAACATCGTTACCGGTTACGGTTACGTCGTATCCCATGTCCCTCAGCACCGGGGCTATGTTCCTCCAGTATTCGGGACACGAGGTCTCGAACTCGACGGTGACGTTTTTCGCCAGAACGTATCCTCCGTAGGAGACTGGATCCACTACGATGTCCACGGGCTGGGTTGAGGAGAAGGGGGGAAACGTGGCGTTTATAATGCTGATCGATATCCTGTCCCTTCCGAACATCTGCTGTCCCAACAGCGCTAAGACGAACCTGCGGTGGTTGAACTCGAATATCGCCGTGTTCTCCAGAGTTAGAACGTATCCCCTCATGTAGAAGTAGTTCGGGGACACGTTTATTCTGCTCGAAGTGTACGTATCGTTCCTACGTATGACCGTGCCGTTCGGTAGTATCTCGTCGTAACTTACTCTTATATCGAACCTCCTCGCGTCGACGCTGGAACCCATAGCGGGCGGCGTTAGCAGGAACATGTACTTGGGATACGTAATTCCCAAGTCGAGCGTGATCGTCGAAAGCCTGTTATCGATTATGCTCTTATCGATTTCCTGAACGTCCTCCATTAAGGAATTGAACTTTCTTAGCTCCTCCCTCTTGCACACGCTCGGCACGACGTAAGCCTGAATCAGGGAAACGAATATCATTAGTGTAAGCATGAGCAGGATGAACCCAACGAGCACCGAAACCCCCCTACCGTTCACGCCCATCACCTCAGCAAAACCCTAAAGACTATGTAAGTGGCCATCAGGAAAACGTAAGCGTGCTTCAAACCGGCTTCAAGCTTCCCCTCCCCTATAACGCCGGCTATTATGCCGGAGAACAATCCGACCATGAGGGATATCTCGAAGAAAACCTCCTTAATCTTCTCAACGTTCATCGCGAAAGAAATCGTTCCCATCGCCGTTCTGTTTACGGCGAAAGCGGAGAAGAAGCTGTGGATGACGATGTAAACGACGAAGAGGAATATGAAAATCGACATGTAGGTAATGACGATGTACGTGAACATGTAATTCCTGATCCTCTTGGAGAACCTCACCTCCGCGTCTGCGTACTTTGCCACGGTCAGAAAGGCGTCTTTGTACGTTGGAGATACCTCGAGAGCCTTGGTTATTATCGGAATTATCTTCGCCACGAGCTCGCTCTTTATCCTAACTCCGAGGACGTTAAACGCCTTGTGCACCGTCGTTCCCCACTCTATCCTCCTCTTTATCACCCTTATCTCCTTCGCGACGATACCTATCTCCGACTCGGCCAAAACCTTCAGAGCCTCGAGTATGTTCAAACCCGCCTCGTTCAAAACCGAAAGCTCCCTGAACACGTCAGGAATCTTCTCCTCGATCTTTCTTATAGTCCTTCCCCTCAACTCCACAAGTAAGATGGTGGGAATGGCCACCGCCGAAAACGCGATCACCAACGATCTTTCCAAGCTAAGGTATCTCGAGGATATGAGGAAAGTCACCAGAGCTATTAGGAAGAGGTGAAAGCTTAAAATCCTGAACTTTAGGGTATAAATGGTCTTCTCCTCGAATGGATATACCACTATCCTCTTCAACTTCTTAAGCATTCTCTTAAAACCGTCTATCCTGAACGTGTTGGCCTTGCCCTTCCTAACCCTCACCACGGGTCTTTCGAAGTCCTCCACTACCTCCTCAATCTTTATCCTCGTGGTCGGGAGGCTCGATCTTATGAGATGGATGAACGAGAAGGTTGCGGTCGGGAGAACCAAGGCTATGGCGATCCTGTAGAGGTTTACGACGTTCTGACCTATCATCTGCATTACGACGAGGACTATGAGCAGGAACAGGGGTAGTAGGACGAAAATTGCTATGTAAACCTCGGCCATGATTCCCAAGAAGTCTATGTAGGATTCGAAGCTGACCTCCTGCTCCTCCAAAAGCTCTTCGGACTTTCCCCTGAGAAACTCGGTGAGCTTTCCGCCGCTGCTGAGTATGAAGATGAGGTCATCCAAGAATGCCGAAAGCTTTTCGCTCGGCGTGGTGTCCCTGACGAAACGCATGCTTTCGAACAGGTCGTGCTTGAAGTTCTCGACGAGATCGACTATGATTCCGAACTCCCTGCTAAGTTCGCCGCACATGACCTTCGACTCCGCTATGCACCTTATTATGTCGTAGAGCTTCACCCCTCCAACGGCCATCCCGAACATCATGTTGACGGCATGGGGGAGGTAGAGGTCTATCTCGTTCTTCCTCCTCTGGGCGACGAAGTAGGGATAGCTGAGTACGAGATACTGAACGAGCTTGAAGGATAGTATTGCGAGAAGGAGGGTTCCGAGGACGACGTAGGCGGAGCTAAGACTTTCGAAGTGCTCCACGATGAATTCCGCGGGGATTAGGGTGGAGAGAAAGGGGGTGATTCGGCCGAAGGGGACGACGAATTCGAAGAGAACGAAACCTACGATCGCACCGACGATGGAGGAGATGGCTGAGTACAGGAAGGCCATGGCCAAGTACCTCTGAACGGTAACGGGCATCCTCGCGCTCACTATCGCCTTCGCGAGGGATTCGAACTTCTCCGGATTCTTCCTGATGGCTCTGCTGTATCTATGGATTAGAGCCCTCAAAGTTACTCACCTCCTCGAAGGCCTTTTCGGGACTCCTGTAGTATTCGTGAATGAGCCTCGTCACGTCCTCGTAGTGTCTTATCCCCTTGGCATCCATGAGTTCAAGAAACTCCTTCCTCCTCCTCAACTCTTCGAGAACCTCGAGGGGCTCCATTCCCATTATCTGAGCTATCTTTTCGAGCTTCTTCGAATCTCCAACCTGAACGAACTTATCCTCCGCAGGATCCCACCTGAAGAGGGGATTTACGAGGAGGTTCTTGTTCGCCGGATCTATCCCGAATATCTCGTCTATCTCCCTCGCCCTCCTTTTTCTCATCCCCCTCTTGGTCCACATGAACTGAACTATTACAGCGTCGAGAAACTGTATCATGACCCTCGGAACGTTCAAAGGTTCGTTTTCGAGTCTGTAAACCATCTGATTGACGTCTCCAGCGTGGAGGGTGGAGTAAGATGCGTGCCCCGTGCTCATGGCTTGGAACAGAGTTTGTGCCTCTCTCCCCCTGACCTCACCCACTATTATGTAGTCCGGCCTCTGCCTCAAAGCAGCCCTTAGAAGATCGTACATGTCTATCTCCTGACCCTCGAGACCTATTCTCGTAACCCCCGCTATCCAGTTCTCGTGGTAAAGCTGAATTTCCCGCGTATCCTCTATGGATATGACTTTGGCTTCGGGGGGAATGAACATCATCAGAGCGTTCATCGTCGTAGTTTTTCCGGCGGCCGTCTCGCCTATCACCATGAAGCTCATCTTGTTCTCGACCAAAAGCCAGAAGTAAGCGAGTATGGCGGAGTTGAGGGTTCCCAACCTCATCAAATCTATGGGCGTGAACGGCTCCGCTCTGAACTTCCTTATGGTAAAACTGCTACCCCTCGTCGTAATTTCCGTGCCGTAGGTTGCCTGCAACCTGCTCCCGTCCGGCAGTGTGGCGTCTATGAGCGGGTTTGCGTAGGATATATGCTTCCCGCTCCTCTGACACAGCTGAAGGACGATCGAATCGAGCTGTTCTTTCGAGAACTTTACGTTCGTTCTCAAGCTTCCGTGCTTCCTATGAAAGACGTAGACGGGAATGTCGTAACCGTCGCACGATATGTCCTCCAAGTACGGGTCGTTCATGAAGCATTCGAGGGGGCCGAAGCCAAAGAAGTCCCTCAGCAGGACGTAGAGGATCTTGAGAGAAAGCTCCCTCTTCATCCTTATCGCGTATTCCTCGAGCAACTCGTCGAGGGTGTTTACGACCACCCTTATTCTCTCCTCCACTCCCCCTCCGTGCTCCTTCAGAACGAGCAACTTCTTAAGATCGTTGTATATGATGGACATAAGCTCGTACTCGTCCTCAGCAAGCGTGGGCTCCAAGACGTAATACGTTTGCCTCAGGGTGTCCACGTTTCTCCTTATCTGAACCTTCAGAAACTCGGGAACTATCCAATACTCCTCAACGACCTCCTCGTCCTCCGGCACATCTACCTCGAGCACGGGCACCCCTATCTCCTTGTATATTTCGAGCAGGACGCGATAGTGAAAAGGCAGCGCCACTTCGAACCCTGCATCCATTATAATGATAATACTCTACAGGATTTAAAAAAGGTGTCGAAAAAATTAGGAGGGGGAAACGGGTTTGATCCTTATGGGCACATCCTTCCAAACCCTCAAAACGGTATTGCCGGCGACGGCACGAATGTCGTATTCTCCCGCGGCGTTCGGTATGAAGACTGGGGTCGTTGGGTTGATGCTCACTCCGTTCACCGTCACGCCCGTAGCGTTTACGAACCGCATCCTTATCTCCTCCCCAACGTACATCGCCTTGGAGAAACCCACGCTACCGAACCATCTTATGGATATGTTGTCGAACTCGGAGACGTTCAGCATTATCGGGTAGAACGAAACCGTGGTGTTGCTTATTACTAAGGCCGCCGAGTTGAGGTATCCTACCCTCCTGTCGTAGAATGCCACGTTTAGCGTGATGTTGCCAGAAAGTTTATTCGTGAAGTTGTACTGCGGCGTTATCTCCAACGTCCAAGCGGAAGAGTTCTTTCTGAAATACGTCAGTATGAAGCTCGAGTTTCTGTAATCGATAGGCTTTCCGTTAAGCGTTATCTTAAAGCCCACGTCTCCGTTCACGAGCTTGGGGTTTTCGTAGGTTACGATGTACATGTCCCCATCCCTTTCGACCGTTACGTTTCCCGGCGGAACGTTCAGGTTGTAAACGGTCACGTACTTGCTCGTCGCGTTGGTGTCCCCGTAGATGTCGGTTACCGATACCGTAAGAACGGCATTAGTGTCCTCGTTGACGTAGTTGGTGTAGGGCGTCCAGTATATGACCGCGCTCGTGCTGCCTTTTTGTTCGACTGTTACGAGACCGTTGCTGGGAGTTATTGTCGGATTTCCCGTTAACGTCGGTTTCTGTTTCATTGGTAGATTGGTCTTGACCGTGATCGCGAGCGTTTGTCCCTCCTCAACGCTGTTGGCGCAGTTCACGCTGACGATGAGGGGTTCGTTAAGAACGGTTACGGTCAGGGAGGTAGCGTTACTTCCGTACGGAGGAGAAACGACCCCGATCGTTACGACCGCGTTAACGTTGAACGTTGTGTAGTTGTAGAGAGGAGTCCACAGTATTGTAGCGTTTTTACCCGATACGGTCACGTTTATCACGCTGTTGGCGGACGTCGCTCCGGTTATGTTGCACGTTACGTTGCCTATCGGATAGTTCGATGTCACGTTTATCCTGACGGTCTCGCCCTCGTAGATCTGCGTAACGTTCGGTTCGGCGCGCACGATTACGGGCGGGATAGCGACGTTTATTACACCGATGCTGACCTCAGTCTCGTTCGAAGTTCCGTAAACGCTCGTAACGTTGAACTTTATAACGGCCGTGGTGTTTGAGTCGACGTAGTTGTAGAACGGCGTCCAGTTAAACACGGCCTCTTTTCCGCTGACGCTTAGGTTGACCAAGCCGTTCGTACCATTTATGCTCGGAATCGCCGAGTAACTAACGTTCGCTATGGGGTAGTTCGCGGTTATGGTAACGTTGACGCTCTCCCCCTCCCTTATAGCCTTCTTGTCCGGCACCGCGTGCACGATGAACGGCGGTGCGGTGAAGTTCATTACGACAGTAGTAAACTTCTTGACATACCTTCCTCCACCCACGTCGTAGGACAGCGTTCCGTTAGCAACGACCAGATTTCCAGCCACGCTCGAGTTCACCCACACAGTTACGATTTCGCTTTCGTTCAGCGAATTCCAGTGCCACTCCACGGTGGATCCGTTAACCAGCGAAGGTGATGGGGAAGCACGAACGAACCTCACCTGAGGATTCGGGAAGTCGAGCTTTAGAGTAACGTTCGTCGCGTAAACCGTTATGTCTCTGTATATTTCGTCGTAAATGCTCTTGAGATCTTCGTAGCTTGGAGCGTAGTAGTATTTACCGCCCGTGATTTCGGCTATCTTCTCGAGCAAGCTCTGATTCACGACTCCGAATCCGATCGTGTATATTCTGTACCCAAGCCGGGATGCGATCCTCGCAACGTCGATCGGATCTATTCCGTTGTTCCAGTCTCCATCCGTTAGAAGGATTATGGCCTTGATAGAGTGTTCCCTGCCTGAGGAGTTGAGCATATCACAAGCGAGCTTGAGACCGTCTCCGAGGGCGGTTAGTTCGAATATACGAACCATCCTGCACATCATACAGCATCCGCAGCACATCCTTCCATAAACGTCTATTCCCATCCAATAGTCGAGGGTGAGGTCGTCTATCGTGGAGTTCACCGACAGCTTGTCGTCGGTCAGGTTTAAGGCTACGTAGGTCGTGTTGGTCGAGCCTATCCTCACGACGCCAACCCTATCACCGTCTCCGAGCATTCCGACGAAATCCTTGGACGCGTTCTTGGCGGCATCTATTCTCTTCGGAGGCAACGCTACCACCAATGTCCTTACCTCCGTCCTCGGCATGCCGTATATCTTCGCGTATATCGTGTGCGTCCCGGGAGGAACGTTCGGGAACTCGAATACCGCCGGATCCGTGCAGTTCATCCATCTGCATCCCATCCACATACCCGTGTAGTTGCTTATGTATACGCTGACTCTGTCGAAGCCCATTCCGCTTTCGTTGTAATAGTCCTCGTGGGGATAGCTGAGCATAACCTCTACGTCCGAAGTTTTATCGAGCGTGAAGTTCCCTATCGCCACCCACCTTCCGCAGCAGCAAACTTTGGTTAGGTTGACGAGCGTCGGCCCGTATATCACCCTGCTGAATCTGCCCATCGAGGGTGAGCAATCTATGGCCAAAACCACGTCCACGGGAACGTGCTCTTTCTCGGTATTTACGGCCAAGTTGACGCTGAAGTTCGAAGGTTTTCCAACCACACCGTTCGACTTTATGACGCTCGGAACCTCCACCAAGCTGGCGTTTGCGACGCAGACGGATAGGAGGATCAGAAGGGCGACAAAACCGACCCTCATTCAACCACCCCCTAAAAGCGTGTCTTCGATCAGATAGCTGTGGGGGTTGTAGGGGTCGGTTCCGTGCTGGGTTTCGATTATGTTGGGCACTCCGTCTCCGTCTATATCCTCATCTATGGCGTTCGGAATCCCGTCCTTATCCCTATCTTTGATCTTGTGGGTTTTTGCCAAGCTACCGACGGCGATGAGAACGATGAACGTCAACATCA
The DNA here is from genome assembly GCA_964592825.1 of uncultured archaeon. GTDB lineage: Archaea > Halobacteriota > Archaeoglobi > Archaeoglobales > Archaeoglobaceae > WAKM01. The sequence goes on from CAZQJR010000118.1 coordinate 8,829, forward strand.
CGGCGACCCATATCCATTTCATTTCGATCACCTATAATCGATAATTTGATGCCATTTCACTACTTAAATCTTGTGTAAAATCGCCGATACTACATGAAAACGGCTCGATGTTATCAATGGAATTTCGAGGAGGGAATAAATCTTGTTAAAAAAATTTCAAAATTTTTAAATACGTCCCTCCGTGGATGCGGATATGGATTGGATGTTCATCGAAGAAGAGCTCGAATACGACGGCTCTCAACTCAAATCCCTCTGGGCTTACGGTCTCTTTGGCATAAAGGAGGACAGCATAATATCCTTCGTCGGCCCGTGCAACGTAAGGAGGGATCACATGGTGGATTACGAGGACTACGTTTCCGGAAGTCCGATAACGTCGCCGAAGATGTTGCACTTCATAGTGGAGCACTTCGACGAGGTCAGCATGAGGCTGATATACACGAGGCAAAGGCTCCTCGTGAGCATAGCGAGGGATGTTATAGACCCCGCCATAGAGAGGATAGGGGACGATCTCTACTACAACGGAAAGAAGCTCAGCGTCAGCATAGCGACGGTATCGCCGGTTTCGGCGAAAATTCATCTGGGGATAAACGTGAAGGCTCCGGAAGGTTACGCCTCGCTCGAAGAGGTGGGCGTGGAGGATGTATGCAAGGTTGCGATAGAGATCTGCAGGAGGTACGCGAGCGAAATAATGGATATAGAAGAGGATTTAAGAAAAACAAGACCCGTAGAAAGTTTTTAAGACGACGTTTTGGCCAACACTATCTCTATCGTCGATACGTTCACCTTCCTTCCCTGCTCCGAATCCAGCTCTTCGGTGTCGATCTTTATGCTCTCCACCGTGACGTTCGGCAAGAACCTGTTCCTTACGATCTCTGCCACATCAACCGCTCTGCTTATGGCCCTACCCCTCGCCTTTATGGCCACCTTCTCCGCTCCCTCGTTGAACTGCGTCAGAGTCGCGAGGACGTAGTTCATTACCGGCTTGTTGCC
>CAZQJR010000119.1:0-6526 GCA_964592825.1 uncultured archaeon
GTACAGATCCTCGTTTATCCAAGGTATGAGCGCCATCGTGACCGCCAGCCTCGTAAGCTCGATTCTCGACACCGCACCCTTGGTAAGATAATGGATAGCCCCGAACCTCCTCCCTATCTCCCTTATCCCCGTAAGCTCCTCCATGACCTTCCCCACTTCCCTCCCCCTCAGAGCCTCCTTCACGACCTTGCGCGGGAACTCGAACCCCGGGCCGAAGCCGATCGTGTACCTCGTTCCGTCGTAAATAACCGCCACCTGAAAGTCCATGAATCCCGTCAGGGTGTTCTCGATTTCGAAGAGCCCCGCCTCAACCCCGACGCTGAAGTCGCAGTCTTCTTCGAACGCCCTTATCGCCCTGTTCATGGCTCCCCTTATAACGTCGTAGTTGAACGGTTGAGGGGGAACGCCGGAATCAACTGATTTCGGAACTACCTCCACGTCGTCGAAAAATTGTTCGAACGCGAGCCTTACCCCCTCAACCTTCGTCGGGTTCTCAGACCCGACTACCACCCTCATAGCTTCTCCTTTCTAAGGTCTATTATCTGATGCAACTCGGGACCGGTGGAGATCAGGGTTACGGGAACCTTCACATCGTCCTCCACCCTCTCTATAAACTTCTTGGCCTTAGGCGTGAGCTTCTCCCACTCCGTAACGCCGTAACATTCCTTGTCGAGCTTGTCTATCCCCGTTATAGCCACCTGAGTTGCTCCGTTGACCATTGCGGCGTAGCGCGCCATCTTTCCGTCCCAGTAACCTATCCTTCTCCTCCTTCCGGTAACCGTCCCGTACTCAACTATCCCAAGCTTCTCCGCCTCCTCCTGAGGCATCTCCGTGGGAAACGGCCCGGCTCCAACTCTCGTGGGGAACGTCTTGAAGACCACCACTACCTCATCAACCCTCGTTGGGCCTATCCCCACATCCGCCGCTATCGACGATGCGGTCGTGTCCTTGGATGTAACGTACGGGTAGGTACCGTAGTATAGGCTCAAGCCGAATCCCTGAGTTCCCTCAACGAGCACGAACTGATCGTTGTCCAAAGCGGTGTTTATCTCCAGAGGAACATCGGTCAGGAAGGGTTCGAGTTCCGGAATGTCCTTAGCCTGTTTCGCAACCCTCCTAACCCTATCGACGTTGGCTGGCCCGCATCCCGTGCCGGTGGTTCCTATCTTCTTGCTGAGGTGCTCGTCCCCCCTATCCGCCTGAATGTGCTTCTCCTCTATTATAGCACACCTGTAATCCACCCTCGCCCTGTCCGCAACGCCCAAAAGCTCGACCTCCTTCAGGAAGACCCTCGGATCAACGAGAACCCCTGCTCCTATGAGCAACTTCGCGTCCCTGTAAACGAACCCGGAGGGAATCATCCTGACACCGTACTTCTTCCCCTCGATCTCCACCGTGTGTCCCGCGTTCGGCCCCACTCCACCTCTCGCTATTATGACGGGCTTGTCGGAATGGGCTATGTGCGCGATGATCTTTCCCTTTCCCTCGTCTCCCCAAAATCCCCCAACTACTATCGTCGCCGGCATCTCTATGATGTCTTACGAACAATTTTTGAACTTTTGCATTTCACAAACGTTATTAGGTCTCCCACGGAGGTTCGATCATGCCCGCGGTGATCGATGAGGATAGATGCGACGGTTGTGGGGTGTGCGTCGACGAATGTCCAGTTGGAGCGATAGAGCTCAACGACACCGCTCACGTTGACGAGGATATATGCACCGAATGCGGAACGTGCGTTGAGGTGTGCCCCAACGAGGCGATAACGATCGAATAATTTAAATTGTCCACATAGAATCCAAGATTGAGGTGAACTCATGAGCCTAATACTCAGAATAAAGAAGAGATTCAGCCTGCTGTTCAAGTTCCTCAGGAAAAAGAACAGAATGAAGATAGGTATTTACGGCCCTCCGAACGCGGGTAAGACCACGCTCGCTAACAGAATTTTGAGGGATTGGTGCGGCGGAGACGTGATAGGTTCGGTGAGCGAGATACCACATGAAACGAGGAGGGCGAGGCTAAGAGAGGGCGTGACGATAGAGGTTGATGGCAAGTCGGTCACGATAGATATAGTGGACACTCCCGGTCTGGCCACCAAGATCGACTTTCACGACTTTCTCAAGTACGGGATGAGCGAGGAGGAGGCCAAGAGAAGGGCGAAGGAGGCAACAGAGGGAGTTATAGAGGCCATAAAGTGGCTGGACGATTTGGACGGTGTGATACTCGTGATGGACGCGACGGAGGATCCGTTCACTCAGGTCAACATAACGATAGTAGGGAACATAGAGGCGAGGAACCTTCCCCTCATAATAGTTGCGAACAAGATCGACCTTCCCAACGCATCTCCCGCCAGAATAAAGGCCGCGTTTCCCCAGCACACGGTCGTCCCCATATCCGCCCTTAAGGGTCTGAACATGGACACCCTGTACCGTTGCATAGCGGAGAAGTTCGGGTGATGGGAATGGAGGGGGTTCAGCTAAATCTGATATCCAAGGAGAGGCTCGAAAAGATGTCATCCATGGAAAAGCTCAGGATGATACTCGACGAGGTAAAGGCTGGAACGATAGTCGTGCTCGAATCCGGCCTAACGCCGGAGGAGGAGGCGAAGCTGATAGAGCTCACGATGCTCGAGATAGATCACGAGAACTTCGTAGGAATAGAGGTGGAAACGTATCCGCAGAAGTCGGGGGGTTTGTTCAGCAAGCTCTTCGGAAAGAAGGAGGGTAGGTTGACCGTTATAGGGCCGGCGAACAAGTTAAAGACCCTCGTCAAGAGGGACGATCTTATTAGAGCTCTCGTAAAGCCGTGATGGCCATGCCGCACAAGTGTACGAAATGCGGTAAGGTGTATCCGGACGGGGACTACAGGATCCTTCAGGGTTGCGAGTGCGGTAACAACAGGTTCCTCTACGTTCCGAAAGAGAAGAGGGAGAAGAAAGAGGAGAAAAAGGAGGAAAAGAAGGAGGTAAGGGTGGAAGACTTCGAAGGGATAGAGAGCGTGAAGATAATAGCTCCGGGGATGTACGAGATCAAGCTCGAAAACATATTCAGCAAGGAGGGGATAATAATAGCTATTCAGGAGGAGGGTAGGTACATGATCCACCTACCGTCCCTTCTCAAGAAAAGGAAGAAGTCAAAGTAGTCCGTACGACTTTAGAAGAACTTCGGAGTTCAACCTTCCGTGAACGTAGGTTTTACCGCTTGAAACATCGTTCACGACGACCTTCGCCGGTGCGAAGACGTTCGGATCTATGGCGTAAAAGTCCCCGCCCGATTCTTTGAATATCTCGTAAAACGGTTTTCCGTAGGCGGGAGACGTTTCGGAGGGGAGGTTGCTCAAAACATCCTCGTATCTTTCCACGGTAAGGAAAACGCTGCCGTAGTAAATTATGCTGTCGTTGGTGGCGCCCATCGCCCTGAGATCGTCCCCCATCACCGGAGCTATCGGCGCCCTACCTATAGCGTTCCTAACGAGCTTCGGATCGTAACCGAGCTGAACCATTTTGAAGAGCGCGGTTTCCACGACCCTCGCGGATATCTGAAAGCTACCCACCAAAGACCTCGTCGGAGCGACGACTGCGTACGTTTCCTCCACGTCCACGTCGCACTCGCTCGCTATGTACTCCATCACCTCTGCAGTCGGAAGTCTGTCGGCTTCGAGAGCTACGACGGCGTAATCCGTGTCGTCCTCGTAGTCTATAAGCTCGTAGGTTTCCTTAGGCTTAAGCGCCAGAGCCCTCGCCGGCCCGCTCGCCATCGCCTTAAAACCGTCGTAGTCTATTCTCCAGCCCGCCTTCTGACATCCCAAGCAAGCGAGAGCGGGATGGTCTGTGTAAACCCAAACGAAGGGGAAGGGGATACCTTCGATTTCGTCCATCTGAACGTTGACTCCCGCAAGTCCGCCCATACAGATCTGAACGAACATTATCGCGGCATCGTAACCCCCCTTCACGTTCACTCCGCAGTCTATTACGGTCGCACCGTTGCTGAACTTCTTGGATCTGACGTTCAGTTCCTCCTCGTAATCGAGCATGTCCTCCACTATGTCGAGCGCGAGCTCGTTTACGCTCAGCAACCTCCCACCTCCTTTCCGTAGATCTCCTTGGCGAAGTTTATCAGTCCCCCACTGTCTATTATCCTCTTGAGGAACTCCGGAATCGGATTTATCTTATACTCCTCGCCCTTCGTCAAGTTGACGACGACGTTCCTATCTATATCTACCTCGAGCTCGTCTCCGTCGTCTATTCTATCCGTGTCGCACTCCAAAACCATTAGACCTATGTTTATGGCGTTCCTGAAGAATATCCTCGCATACGACTTCGCTATTACCGCCTTTATACCCGTAGCCTTCAGTGCGAGGGGTGCGTGTTCCCTGCTGCTTCCGCATCCGAAGTTCTCTCCGGCGACGACGAAGTCTCCCGGCTTAACGTTCTTCGCGAACTCCGGGCGGACGTTTTCGAAAACGTGTTTCGCAAGCTCCTTCGGATCGTTTATGACCAGATACTTACCCTGAATTATGACGTCCGTATCCACATCGTCTCCGAACTTCCAAGCCCTGCCCATAAGGTAGCGATGCGTTGTATAATTAAAAAGGTTAATGATCGTAAGGATTAAATCCCTTCCCCGCACCACCCAAAATAAAATGCGCCGATACATCTTTAGAGGGCTCATCGACGGTTCTCTTTCGACGTTGGGCGTTATAATCGGTGCGCAGAACGCGAGCGTCGGAATAATAATAGCCGCCGGAATTGGAGGGGGTATAGCCAACGGTCTGTCCAACATACTCGGAGCGTTCACGGCAGAGAAGTCCGAAGCCGAAAGGAGGCTTGCCGAGATTCAGAAGGCGATGGTAGTTCACCCGGAGCTAAGGAAGACCGAACTGTACAGGGAGATGCTCAAGTCCACGATACTGAGCGGAATATCCGACGGAATATCGACGATGGTCGGATCGGTAATCCCCGTGATTCCCTTCGTAATTTCACTCCTGTTCGGATTGGACAAGAGGCAGGCTTTGATATGGTCTCTCGTGCTCACCATAGCTTTGCTGTTCGTCATCGGAGGGATGATAGGAAGGGTTTCGAAGGGAAACCTGATAGCTTCCGGAATAAAGATGGCCCTCGCGGGAATGGCGACTGCGATGATATGCACGCTTATAGAAAGATGGATTCCGACTTAAAATTTAAATAATGATGTTTAAATTTAAACCAAAGTTTAAATTTTTACAGCTGCTCCCTATACGCTTGCAGAACCGCGTTGACTATCTTCTCCCTCGCCTCTCTGTTCGTGGGATGGAATATGTCCTGATAACTTCCGTCCTTGTTCTTCCTACTCGGCATGCTTACCCAAAGCCCCTTCTCGTTCTCCAAAATCTTTATTCCCTTAACTACAAACTCTCCGTCCAAGCTGACGGACGCATACGCCTTTACGGCTCCATTTCCCTTCGCCTTATATATTCTAACCTCCGTAATCTCGGCCAACTCCAACTCCTCCGATCGGTTTCATCGAGCTTGGTCAAACGAGTATTTAAACTTTTTCGACGTTCTCGAACCTCGCTCCCTCCTCCCCAACTCCCACCTTGAACCCTTTAAATCTCTCAATCGCCTCCTCCACGGCCCTCCCATTTCCCAAACCTATCACGCATCCCCCTCCACCCGCTCCCGTGATCTTGGCGGAGATGCCGAGTTCTGCGAGTTTCTCGATGAGTTCGTCGATCTTCTTGTTGCTAACGCCCAACGCCTTGAGCATGCATTGATTCAGGAAGAACAACTCCGAAAGCGTTTTAACGTCCCCCCTCTCCAACGCATTGAGGGATTTAAGAGCTATCGCGTCGATCGCATCGAAAATCCTCTCGACGACCTCGGGATGTCTATTCCTAAGCTCCGCCACCCTTCTGACCATCTCCGCAGTTATAGAGCTCTCTCCCGTATTTATCACGAGCAGTTCGAAGTTTTCGATATCGATAGGCTTTCTGTCGGGTATTAACCAAGCCCCGCCGAACGTGGCCACGAAGGGATCCGTTCCGCTCCCTATCCCCTGAACGTCCAACTCCACCCTTCTGGCGAGCTCGAATATGTCCTCATCACCCAACCCCGCATCGAATTCCCCGTCCAAAGCCTTCAGAACCGCAACCGTAACCGCAGCGGAGCTACCCAACCCAGAAGCTATCGGAATTTCACTCTCAATCCTGATTTCGACTCCATTTATAGGCTTAACCTCGCTGAACCTCTTTATCGCGTAGGAGACGTAGGGGTGAACTTCGAAATCGAGCCCGGTAACGCCGAGCGGTGAGATTATCCTAATTTCGTCGCTCTTTTTCGCTTCAGCGTAGCATCGAAGGTTTATCGCGGTAACTACGGCGTGTCTTCCGTAAACCACCGCATGCTCTCCGAACAGGATTATCTTCGCTGGAGCCGACGCCCACATACCGCCGACGTTTGGGTTAAGGATTTATATAATGTGATCGAACTAACCCAGCCGATGATGAGGGAGAGCCGTGCTGAAACGTGATGAGATCACGACGGTCTGAGGTG
>CAZQJR010000120.1:0-4620 GCA_964592825.1 uncultured archaeon
GTCGCACTTGGATCCCCTGACCGCAATGAGGGTGGCGAGGAAGGTTGGGGAGATAGCGAGGAGCGCGGGCATAACGCTCGTCGCGGTGACCCACAGAAAGGAGGTCATCGACGCCCTAAAACCCGACAAGATCGTTTACGTAGGATACGGGATAACTAAGGTCGAAGCTTCAACCTCTCCAAACAGAAGGCCAGCCTGAAATCCAAGCTTCCGTCGGGAACGTCCACGACGTTCTCTCTATCCACCAACAGCCTTATTGCGAGGTCTTGGATCTCTACACAGCTGAGGTCGTAATCCCTAAACCCGTCTCTCGCGCTGTTGCTCAAAGGTCTGCAGAAGAATATGAGGTCGTACCTCCTATCCCCCAAGCTCCTAAACAGGTTTACGTAATCCTTAAGAGTCCTCCAGTCCATGGAGTTCCAGAATATCGTGTAGAAGAGGTTATCGTAAACGGTTCTATCGCTCAGCACGATCTCCGCCCTTCTCATCGCGGAATTCTCCCTCTCTATCTGAGTTTTCAGAACTTCAAGCTGAAAGCTGAAGTGATGTTTGCTCTCCCTAAGCTCCTTGAGATCCCTGAATCCGTACCTCCTCTGGAACTCCCTGAAAACGTCCCTTACTACCTCTCCAACCAACTCCACCTCGTAACCCCTCTTCCTCAACTCCTCGGCCAGCGCGGTTGCTAAAGTCGTCTTTCCCGAATTGCAAGCCCCAGAAAACCCTATCAGCATCCGACGGAAGCTCGAAGGTTCTGAATAAAAGCTTAGCCAGATATGTTTTTATAAAAATTTAAAAATTAATTTCTAACTATTCTCTTGTAGAGCTCCCCGTTCCAGTAAACGTCCACGACCAAAGGCATTTTTCCCGGCAGAGCGTGGCTCGCACAAGCCAAGCACGGATCGTATGCCCTTACTGCCATCTCTATCATGTTGAGGATCTTTCCGTCAACCTTTCCGTTCTTTATGAGCCTCTGGGCGACCTTCTTTATGGACAGATTTATCGCCGGATTGTTCTGAACCGTCGCAACTATAAGATTGACGCTCTCTACGACTCCATGGCTGTTCGTAACGTAATGGTGTATCAAAACCCCACGAGGCGCCTCCACAACTCCAACTCCTTCGCTCGGTTTCTTCTTCGGAACGTTCCTCACGTCTTTGCCCGTAACTTCTTCATCCTGCACCAACTCGAGAATCCTCTCCGCCCCGTAGAGTATCTCTATCAGCCTTGCCCAGTTGTAAGCGAGGATGTTGTGAACCGGCTTTTTGCCGAAGAAGTCGAACATCGCCTTGTAGGCTTCGTTGGCCAAAGGCGTTGCCATTCCATCCGCGACGTTCAGCCTCGCGAGAGCGTTGACCCTGTAAATTCCGCTGTCCTTTCCTTCCACGAGCCCCTTCCAGCCGATCTGCTTGAGATACGGGAACTTAACGTAGCTCCAAGGCTCCACGTGCTCGGCGATGTGTTCCAAGTAGTCCTTCGCTTCGAAGGTGCATATGACGTTTCCTTCCGGATCGATGGCCTTCAGGATTCCATCGTAGAAGTTCACGCATCCGTTCTCATCGACCATTCCCAAGTAGTTCGTCTCCTGATAATACACGTCCTTCTCCTTTATAAGCTCCAACACTTCCTCGTTCTTCAAAACGTGGTTCTCGAATATCTCCAAGCCCTTCTTTCCGAATTCTACGAGCTTCTTCGCCATCTCCTCAATCTTCTTTCTGTCTTCCTCCTCAAGAGGCTTGGAAACCCCACCGGGCAATCCGAAGACTGGATAGATCGGATGTCCGGCCAAAATCTCCTGAATCTTCTGGGCGTATCCCCTACACTCTATAGCCTCAGCAACTACCTCTCTCCCCAAAACGTTGAGCAAGCCGAAGATGTTCCTCTCCTTCGCATTGGCAGACATCAGGAGGAGATCTGGAAGGGATAGGGCGTAGAAGTGGAGCATGTGGCTGTGAATCACGTGAGCGTTGTAGAATATTTCCCTCAGCTTCTTTGCCGTTTCCGTCGGCTCGACTTCGTAAACCGCATCGCAGGCCTTTGTTGAGGCCATGTGATGGGCTCCGGGGCAAACACCGCAGATCTTGGGAGTTATCCTCGGCAACTCCTCAACGTGCCTTCCCTCGCAGAACTTCTCGAACCCCCTGAACTCCACCACTTGGAAGTAAGCGTCCTTAACGTTGCCATCGTCGTCCAAAATTATCTCGACCTTCCCGTGGCCTTCGAGTCTCGTATTCGGATCTATACTAATCTTCCTCATTTCAGATCACCCAACTTCGATTTCGGCAGACTAAACTGATAAACCAGCCCGACGACATCCTTAATCTTATCTATAGCCTCGGTTATCCTCATAGGCGGGAGATAATCCTCCCCGGTTCCCGCCATAGCTATTGCCGTAATCGCTTCGGTTCCGAAGTCGACGGCGTTCGGAACTTTCCCGTAACAACCCCTGCAGGGCATGTTCGCCTTTATGCACCTCGCCCCGCAACCTCCCCTTGTGACGAAGCCCAAGCAAATTATCCCCTGCTCCAAGAAGCACCTCTCCTGATCCGCAACGATTTCGTGCGGACGGTTGATCGTTGGAGGCCTGACCAACGACTTGAACCTCGGACAGTCGTAGCAGAGGGATTTGTCCGAAGCCAAAACCCTCTTCTCCGGCCTCTCACCCTTCTTAAGCTTGAGCATCAGATCCACCATCTCCTCGATCGTGGAGGTCGAGGGAGGACAGCCCGGAACGTAGTAGTCCACATCCACGACATCATCCAACGCCTTAACCTCGTCCAAGAACTTCGGGAGGGTGAGCTCGAATCCGTTCATCTTCGTTACCACCTGCGGTATCTTACCTTCAGTTGTGGATGGGGTCTCGACGTAAGCCCTCTTCAGGATATCTTCCGAGCTGAACTGGTTGCCCAAGCCCGGGATACCTCCGAAGCACGCACAAGACCCGTATGCGATCAAAACGTCCGTCTTATCCCTTATCAGCTTGAGCTGCTCCTCCTGTTCCGAAGTCCTGACCGCTCCGTTGACTATAGCTATGTCCACACTTTCGAGGGCTTTGAGGTCTTCCTTCTTGAAGTCTAACGCGACTGGCCAGTAGAGTATCTCGAACTCTTTGATGATGTCGAGGATCTTGACGCCCAAGTCGAGTATGGATACATCACACCCTCCGCACGAAGCTAACCAATCTATAACGACCTTCATGATCTCAACCTCTCTATCATCTCGTTAATCGCCTTCGCAAGCGGCCCCCACATTGCAACTCCTATAAACTCCCACCTGAGCCTGTCCGGGTTTATTCCGAGTTGTTTCATGGCCTCGTTCATTAGCTTGATCCTCTTGGCCGTTACGTAGTTCCCCCAACCGTGGTGACAGTTCTTCGGCGGACAGCCGGCGATGAGGACTCCGTCAACCTTCTTGAGTATCTCAAGCAGAGTTCCGGCGTTAACGGAAGATGAGCACCTTATTCTTATGGATCTGAAGTAGTGTGGCAATTTAACGCCCTTAACGCCCATTAGGTCTGCTGCGGCGTAGGAGCACCAGTAGCAGAGAAGGGCAAGAATCCTCGGCTCCCCCTCCTTCGCGTGCTTGAACGCAACCTCCACCTGATCCAACAACTGCTTGTCCTCAAAGTTTATCAGCTGTATCGCGTGGTTGGGACAGACGGACATGCAAAGCCCGCATCCCCTGCAGAAGGCCGAATCGACCTTTGCACCGTCATCCTCGATCGTTATGGCATCGTGTGGACACATCGATGCGCAGATTCCGCATTTGGAGCAGAGATCCTTGTTCACGTACGACACGAACTTTTTGGATTTAGGATTTTTTAGGGAATTGAGGACGCGCATGGCCACTGCGCTACCCGACTCGACGCTTTTCTGAACTATTTCCGGCCCCTTCGCAGCCCCAACAACAAAAACCCTGTCAACATACGTCTCGTTCGGATTTATTATCCTCGGCTGAAACTCTATCGGGTAACCGAACTTGTCGGTTACCACCCCAAACTTCTTCAGCAGTTGAACCTCCGCGGGGATCAAAGCCTCCGCCAGAACGACCATATCAGCCTCTATCTCCTCCTCACCGTCCTCCTTGAACACGGTAACCTTCAGCCTTCCGTTTTCGGAGGTTATCTCATCGACCTCTCCCTTTACGAACTCGACGCCCTTCCTCTCGACCATCTTGTAGAAGTCTTCGAGCTTGAACGGAGTCCTTATGTCCTTGTAAACGATCGTAACTTCGGTTTCGGGGAAGAGGGTCGTTATCCTGTTCGCGAGCTTCATTATGACCGAACAGCAGATCTTTGAGCAGTACGGAACCCCCTCCTCGCTCCTCGATCCGCTACAGAGAACGAAGACCAAGCTCTCCGGAGTCTTACCGTCGGAAGGTCTCTTGAAACCTTTAGTAAGCAACCTCTCGAACTCCAAACTCGTAACCACGTCGGGATGAGCGTAATTGAGCTCCGCTATCCTGTTCAAATCATAGTTCTTGAATCCGGTAGCCAACACTACTGAGCCGAAGGTATAGGTATGGGAAGTAGGTTTAGCGTTCAAGTTAATGGCGTTGGTTGGGCAGACTTTCAAGCATTCTTTGCATTTGGTGCAGGAATTTTCGTCGATGGAGTAGGAATCT
>CAZQJR010000121.1:0-13906 GCA_964592825.1 uncultured archaeon
TCCTCCACCCTCACCATCATCCTCGCAAGCGCATCTCCGTCTTCGAATAGCTTCGGCTCGAAACCCCACTCGGAGTAGAATCTATCGAACGATCTGACGTCCCTCAAAACCCCGCACGCCTTCGCTGGAATTCCTATGGTATCAAGCCTTAATACGTCGTCCCTTCCGAGCGTTGCGGTTCTGTGAAGTCTGTCTATGAATATCCTCGAAGAGAGCAGAAGTCCGACTATTTCCTCGAACTCCTCCTTCAACCCCTTCAGCCTTCCGAGGAGCAACTTCGCATCTACGTCCCTCGAAACCCCTCCCGGTATCACCAAACCGAAGCAGAACCTGTGACCGAACAGCTTGGCGTTGAGCCTTAGGAAGTCCTCCATCAAAGCCGAGAGGTGAGCCACCGCGACCTTCTGGGAGGCGCAGTTCGCGAGCCTGTATATCACCCTCACGTGATTGTAAATCCTCTCCAACTCCAACGCGATCGCCCTTACGAACCTCGCCCTCTCCGGTATCTCCTCCTCCAAAGCTGAGCAGAAAGCCGTTGCGTATGAAACCGAGAAGTTCCCGCAAACCCTTTCCAGCAGGATCGTCGCGGTGTCGACGTCCATGCCATTCAACCTCTCCGCAATTCCCCTCCTCTTGTATCCCAGATCGGGGATCACGCCCAGAATCCTCTCTCCGTACGTGTATATCCTGAACGCTCCAGCCTCCCAAAGTCCAGTGGCTATCGGCCCGTAGTGTAGCTCTATCCTACACCTCCTCCCCCCGAACCTTCCAAAGAGAGCCTCGAATAGCTCCCTTTCCACGCTCTCGCACCTCTCAGTTCTGATCTTTCCAGTCTCGTAATCCGTCCAAACCGCAAATCCCTCCCCATCCTTTACGAAGAAGGCCGAGAACGTTTCAGAGATACGACATCACCTCCCAAATTATCGCCGCACTCAGAGCGAGTGCTATGAGGGAGCTCGCAAGTGCCACCATCCCGGCCAGCGTTGAAACCCTCCCCTTTCCCTTCCCGAACGTCATGCTTGTGACGTGATAGTTTACGGCCAAGAACGATATCAGAATCGACACCGCAAGGATAGGAGCGAGGTTGGGAAATCTTAGTGAGTACGAAAGTATCGCCAACTCCCCCAAGAAGGTTGCGAACGGCGGAGTACCGGTTACCGCGAGGGCTCCGATCAGCATCGCCATCCCAGTTGGGGTGGAAAGGGAGAGTATCCCGGGCTCTATCCTCTCCACGCCGAGGCAGGTTATCACGTTTCCCGCGCAGAAGAAGAGTGCAGCCTTTGCGAACGCATGAACGAGTATTATGATCAGGCTTCCGAGCATGGCCTTTCCGCCGAGCCCCAATCCCACGAGCGCTATGCCCATCACGTCCATGCTCGAATACGCGAACAGCCTCTTGATCATTCTCTGCGGCATCGCGAATATTCCTGCAGTCAAAGCCGTCAAAACTCCGAAAGCGCAGGTTAGGGGCTGGGCTATGTGGGATCCGCTCTGAACGGCTATCTCGAACACCCTGTAGTAGCATAGCATCGCCAACGGGAGGAGGTTCGCGGACAGCATCGCGCTGATCGTCGGTGGAGCGGTTCCGTGTGCGTCCGGCAGCCAAGTGTGCATAGGAAACACGCCAATCTTAGTTCCGAAACCTACGAGGGCGAAGATCAGAGCCAAGTTGGCCACTTCCACTGGCACCCTTATCTCGTCCCACAGTAGGGTTTTGGCGTAGGCGTGAAGGGTTATTAGGGAAACGAGGGCGAGTCCAAGCCCGGACGACGCGACGATCATGTAACGCCACGCCGCCTCTATCGACACCTTCCTCTTCTCGAAGGCCACGAGTATCGCGCTCACTATCGTCGTCGCCTCGAGTCCCACCCACATGGTTCCGAGGTTCCTCATGACGGCCGTGAAGATCATCGTGAACGCGAAGAGATTTAGGAGGGCGTAGTAGTAGGATCTCCCGTAAAGAGTTTCCTTCACGCACCTAACGAAGTGGATGGAGTATAGGGCGGAGAGGAGGTAAACTGCGGACGTTATGAAGACTACGAGTGCGGAGAACTTGTCGACGTAGAGGTAATCCGTTACCGTTCCGTGTCTCAGCAACTCCACCGACCCCACTAAGCAGACGATCGCCGACGCTACCGTCGCGAACTCTCTCGCCCTCGTCAGCGACATCGCGGAGGCTATTAGGGGAACCACCATCCACCACATCATCCCACCAACTCCTCGAGTTCGAGAACTCCGTACTCCTTCTCGGCTGAGAGCAAAACGCCTATTAGCACGAGGCCGAGCAGATCCAAGAAAACGCCCGCCTCGAGGATCATGGGTAGGTGGGTGAGAACGGTTCCGGCGTAGAGCAGAGCGTTCTCCTCCACTATGTACCCAATCATCTGGGCGAGCGCGTTCCTCCTCGCTATTATCATCAAAAATCCGAGCAGGAGCAGTATTATCGGAATTGAACCTCCCTTGACTCCGAAGATGGGATACAGCTTCGTGGCGTAGAACGCGAACCCGCCTATGGCGACGAGTATTCCCACGATTATCAGCGCGGGAACCCTCGTTTCCACCTCCCTGATCTCCCATATCCTCCTCTTCCTCACGTCCACCCTCATGAGCTCGGGGATCGCCACGCCCCTAACGACGAACGTAAGGATGGAGAGAACCACGAGTTCCGGCGAACTCCTCTCGTACCCCAGAACGATCAGCATCAGGGCGAGGAGGATCGATTGTATCGCCACGGTGTTTATCATCTGCTTGACGTAGCTTTGTACGAGCATTTCGAAGGCCGTTAGCAGTATCAGAATTCCCAAGAAGTCGACGAGCATTCAGACACCTCCGAACACGAAGAACGATATTATCGACAGTATCGCGAGCATGAACGAAACCGTAAGGTAGTCGAGGATCTTGAACAACCTCATCTTCGCGAACGTCTCTTCCACGAGAACGAACACTACTATTAGCAGAAACATCTTTGCGAGGAGCGTTGCTATCCCGAAGGCAATCGAACTCGCCGAGTAGTCCCTCGCGACCCCCCACGGTAAGGCGAAAACGTTCAGGAAGACCGACATCAGTATGAAGGACTTCATGTAGCTTCCCCACTTGAGCAGGGCGTAAGGCATGCCCGAATACTCCATAGTCTTCCCCTCGTCTATCATTCCGAACTCGCTCAGACCCTCGCTCTCTATCGGTATCTTCCCCGTTTCGAAGAGTAGGAGCATGAAGAAGGCGCAGACTATCAGTATGTGCGTCGGGGACACTATCCAGCGGTAGTTCGTTGCCAGAACCTCGTTGGTCACGAAGGGGTTGTTGGTGGACGTTATGAGGGCAACGCCGAAGAACACCATTATCAGCGTGGGCTCGGCCAAGGACGAGAAGCTCACCGCCCTGCTCGTTCCTATCGAGGTGTAGAAACTCCCCGTTCTCGCGGTTGCGAGGGTGGTCATCATCGAGGCCAGAGCGAAGAGGAATCCTCCTCCGAGGAAGTCCACCATCGGAGCGAACGGGCAGGGGTATCCGGCGACTATGGGCAGAACCATCGGTAGGATTAGGTAGCAGGCGAAGGCTACGGACGGGGCTAAGAAGTATATCGAAGCGACGTTTCTGGGGGCGACGACCTCCTTTCTCATGAACTTGAATATGTCGTAGTAGGGCTGGAGTACGCTGATCCCCCTCCTCGACTCCACGATCGCCTCCAACTTCTTCAGAATCCCCGCCATCAGCGGGGAGAATATCAAGACTACGAGAACCTGTATTACGTTGACCGCCTGCGGATTCAAACCTTCAGCCCCCTTCTCTCCCTGAACTCTATCTCGAACTCGAGCTTCTTGGCGTCGGCGTCGTATTCCACCTCCACCTCTACGGGCTCCGAGAACTCGAACCTTATCGCCCAGTCCTCCGAAGAAACTTCTATAACGTTTCCCTTCTCTATCTGATCCGCCAAACTTCTGAGGAATTTGACGAGCTCCTCCCTGCTGAGGTACGTTTCGAACTCAAGATCTCCGTATTCGACCGTCTTCCTGTCCCTCCCAACCGGCAGTTCGGCCATGTCGAGGCGAGGGACAAATATCTATATAAATTTTCTTAGGAATTTTATACTCGATGTTGTTGGAGGCGTTGGGTTCGAGGAAGAGGTTGGAGATACTGAGATCGCTTACTAAGGGGGAGAGGTGCGTCAGCGACATAATGAGGGAGTTGGGTATGGACGGGAAAACTGCGAAGCACCACTTGGAGGTTTTGGAGAGGGCGGGAATAGTTGAAAGCAGAATCGTAGGGAAGAAGAAGGTTTACAGGCTCGTAAAGGAGGTAAGGATAGAAATATCTCCACCACCGTGCAGGAAGTTCATAGTCACCGTTCTTCCAAAAACAGGATGTCCATCTTAGGCTTTTTCAGTATCCCCCTCTCCTCCGCCATGTCGTAAAGGGTCTCGATGGCCTCGACGACCTTCGGGGGCATCTCGAGGGTGTACTCGTTCACGTACATCAACGCGAACTTCCTAACCAGATCCCTGCTCAAACCCCTCGAATACTTCATCGCGTGCTCCAGAGCCTCCTCCACGTTCTCAAGCGCGTAGCGTATGCTCTCCCTCATCGCCCTAAGGAATTCGACCTGCTCCTCCTCCGGGATCCTCCTGTTAATCACGTTAACTCCGAGGGGGAGTGGGAGCCCGGTTTCGTCGTGCCAGAACTCCCAGAGGTCGAGAACCTTCTTCAGCCCGTGCATCTCGTACGTTATCTGACCCTCGTGAATCAGCAGTCCGGCGTCCACCTCCCCCCTCTTCACCGCATCCACTATCCTATCGAACCTCATCTCCACCGCGTTGAACTCCCCTACGGCGAGCTTTAACAGCAGATTTGCCGTCGTGAACCTTCCCGGAATCGCCACCTTCGCCCTCTCAAGATTCACATCTTCCTTCGCAACCACTACGGGCCCGTATCCGTCCCCAACGCTCGCTCCGGCGGAGAGCATTCTGTACTTATCGTCCAAGTAAGCGTAGGCGTGAACGGACAACGCGGTTACGTCCAACCTTCCCTCGAAAGCCATTCTGTTCAGAGTCTCTATGTCCTCTATGACGTGCTCTATCTTCAGTCTCGTGGGTATCTTCCCTTCGACCATCGCGTAGAACATGAACGCATCGTCCGCGTCGGGTGTGTGGGCGACGAGCATGCTCGGATGTAAAGGGTTACCCTTAAAAGTTGTTTTGATCAGATGCCCACATGGAGATCGAGATAGCGGGAAGGAAGTTCAAGGCGGACGTCAGGTGGGCTTTCGATCTCAAGCCGGTTTTGGCCTTTCCCGATGAACTGAAGGATAACTTTCCCGCTTACTACATGTTCAGGGATCTCTACTACAGCAAGAGCGATAGGGAGAGGATTTTGGAGAACAGGCTCAGGTTCGACCTGACCGTGATCCCTCCGGCCAAGGTGGGGAAGGAGTACATAAAGACCTTCGGTCACTACCACCCTCCGGCGGAGGGAAACCTTAGCTACGCGGAAATCTACGAGGTTCTGAACGGTGAGGCGATATACCTGCTTCAGAAATACGAGGACGGGAAGATAACGGACGTTGTGGTTGTGGAAGCCAAGGAGGGGGATAAGGTGATAATTCCGCCCAATTACGGGCACGTAACGATAAATCCCTCGAACAAGGAGTTGAGGATGGTCAACTGGGTTTGCAGAGATTTCAAATCGGACTACGAACCCTACAGGAGGTTGAGGGGTGCGTGCTATTACTACACCGAGGACGGGTGGGTCAAGAATCCAAACTACGGTGAGGTTCCCGAGATAAGGTTCGTTAGGCCGAGGATTCCGAAGATGCTCGGGCTGAAGAGGAGCGAGGAGATGTACAAGCTCGTTAAGGATATAGGAAAGCTCGAATTTCTATTGAAACCCTCTAAGTATCCCGAGATCTTCGAGGAGGCGTTCGAAGAGATTTGAGGATTTCCTCTATTCTTTCAACGACCTTGGGAATGGCCTTTTCGACCTCGGGCGTGCAATCCTCTCCGAAGCTCTCCACGTCCTCGACTTCGACCGCTAAGATCCTCACCTCCGGCATACGTTCGGGAAATATCGTGTATCCCAGCTTCAACGTCGTGGCGAGGTTTAGGTTGTGGGAGTTCGTGTAGCGATCGGTGAGAGATATCTCTTCGACGCTCAACTCGTATATCGTTCCCGGCCTATTTCCCGTCCTGATCGCGTCCACGATTATGGCGAAATCGTGGTCGAGAATCTTGTCGAGTACGTCGAACCCCGTCGTGGTTAGGACGGCCGTCTCAACATCTATCCTTTCCTTGACCCTCTCGACCACCTTTATGCCGACGGAGTCGTCCCTCAGAATGGGGTTCCCTATTCCCACAACGATGGCCTTCACGAAATAAGGGTGGTATAAAAAAAGTTAAAAGTTCCTGAGCGTTTGGACGATGTTCCCCTCCGCGTCGTACACCTCTATCTCTATTGGCAATCTGCCCGGTAGCACGTGCGTTGCGCAAGCCAGACAGAGGTCGTATGGTCTGAAGGCCATTTCCACGTAGTTCAGAATTCTCTCGTCCACTTGCCCGTCCTTTATGAAGTGCTTCGCCGCCTTCCTTATCGCGAGCGTAATCGGCCCTTTGTTGTGCGTCGTAGCTACGATCAGGTTAGCTTCGGTGACGATTCCCTTCTCATCGGTCTTGTAGTGGTGGATCAGCGTTCCCCTCGGAGCTTCGATTATACCCACCCCTTCGCCAGTAACCTCGCCGAGCTCCGCCCTTACGTCCGGACTCGTTATTTCGGGATCCTGAGCGAGCTCAAGAACCCTCTCGGCAGCGTTTAGCAACTCGATGGCTCTTGCCCAGTGGTAGGCCATTATGTAGTGGATCGGTCTCTCCTTGAGCACGTCGAACATCTTCTCGTAAGCTTCTTGGGCGAGAGGGGTGTTCATACCATCTGCAACGTTAAGTCTTGCCAAAGGCCCGACGCTGTATAAGCTTGTGCCATCGCCATCGACTATGCCCTTCCAGCCGATCGTCTTCAGATACGGCATCTTCAGGTAGCTCCACGGTAGAACTCTCTCAGCAATGTAGTTGAGGTATTCCTTGCCCGTGAACCTTCCTATCTCGTTCCCCTTGGTGTCGATGATCCTCTGCACGCCGTCGTAGTAGTTCACCTTACCGTTCTCATCAATCGTTCCCATGTAGTTGAGCACCGATCTGTAAGCATCGCTCGTAATCAACTCCATGTACTTCTCGTTCTTCAGAATGACGTCCTCGAATATCTGGATCGTAAGCTTGCCCAACTCTACAAGCTCTTTAGCGAGCTTCTCTATTTCCTGCCTCTCCTCCTCGGTAACCCTCTTCGACCATCCGCCCGGTAATCCTGCAACGGGATGAATCGGCTTCCCGCCGAGCATTTCGAGGATCTTTACCGCGTAACTCCTCTTTCTTAGAACTTCCTTTGCAACGTCGACTCCCACCTTCTTGACCAACCCAACTATGTTCCTCTCAGCCGGATCCGCCTCCGGCCCAACCACGAAGTCCGGCAGACCCAAGGCGTAGAGGATTACCGCATGATCCTCAACGTAGTGCGCGTTTACGAAGAGCTCCCTGATCTTTTTCGCCGTTTCAGTCGGCTCGACGCCGTAGATCTGATCCGAAGCCTTCGTCGCTGCCGTGTGATGAATCGCCCTACAAACACCGCAGATGGTTGAGACCGTCCTCGGCACCTCCTCTATCGGCATTCCTACGAGGAACTTCTCGTATCCTCTGAGCTCCACGACTTGGAAGAACGCCTCAGCAACGTTTCCGTTTTCGTCCAAAAATATCGCTATCTTTCCGTGCCCTTCGAGTCTCGTTATGGGGTTTATCTCAATCTTCTTCAAAACCATCACCTCCTAACCTTCCTATTGATCGTCGCGGTGGGGAGGGAGTACCTGTAGAACAGCTTCGAAAGGTTCTGATACTTCTCTATCAACTGCTCAACTGCCTCGTCGTCGAGTATGCTCGCTATCGCAGATATTGCCCTCGCTCCGAAGTCCTTGACTTCCGGCAAAGGCCCTCCGCATCCCCTGCAAGGTATGTTGACCTTGGGACAGCTTGCACCGCAGTCCCCTTGGGTTATCGGGCCGAAACAGATGTAACCCTGCTGGAGCAAGCACCTGTCTTCTTCCGGCGTCCCCTCTATCGTCCTCTTGACCTTCTTGACGAAATCCCTCTTCTTGTCCTTGTTCGCCGGATTTCTTGGACACACATCGCAGACGGCCTTTCCGTCGGTTATCCAAGATCCCTTGGGCGGGAGGTTTCCGCTGACTATCGCCTCCACGATCTTAGCAACGTGCTCGTGGTGGGGCGGGCAACCGCCAACGAAGTAGTCCACGTCGACTACCTGATGGAGAGCCTTGACCTCTCCCCAGAACTCCGGAAGGGTCAACTCGTATTTCCCGTCCACGACGCACTTCGTCTGCGGAACCACGCCCTCGGGGTTGTCGGTGCTGTAGGTCTTGAAGTAAACGGTTTCGAATATCTCCTCCTTAGTGTGAAGGTTGGCGAGTCCGGGGATGCCTCCCATCGCGGCGCAAGCTCCGAAGGCCACCAATATCTTCGCCTTCTGCCTGAGAACCTTAACTATGTGCTCCTGCTCGCTCAACCTTATCGCACCGTCGACGAGAGCGATGTCTATCGATTTGTCCGGCATGGCTTCGAGATCCGCGTACTTCACGTCGGCAACGGTGGGCGCCCAGAAGACTATCTCGAGATGTTCGAGAGCGTCTACGAGCCTATCCGCCAGATCCACGAGAGCCATCTCACATCCGGCACAACCGGCCGCCAGATAGAACGCGAACTTGAGAGCCATAATCAATCCCTCCTAAGAGGATTGGGGCCGAGCTTCCTTATCGTGGCGTCGAACTCCCTCATAACCTCCGCGAACTTCAAACCCTCCGAACCTCCGATCCACTCCAACCTTACCCTCTCGGGCTCGATTCCGAGCTCCGTTAGTACCTTCTGAAGGAGCTTGTACCTCCTAAGCGCCTTGTAGTTCCCCTCCTTGTAGTGGCAGTCCCCGGGGTGGCATCCTCCGATCAGCACACCGTCGGCTCCGTTCAGCAAAGCTTCGAGCACGAACTCCGGTTCCACCCTTCCGCTGCAGGGAACCCTTACTACCTTCACGGTCGCCGGATAGCTGTATCTCAAGCTCCCGGCCAGATCGGCCGCCTGATACGTGCACCAGTTGCAGGCTATAACTATGATGTTTGGCTCCCATTCCTCACTCATCTCTTACCACCCTCCAAAATCCTCCCAATTATCTCATCCCTCGGAGTCACACAAATCCCCGCCACCTGCTCGGGCTCGAATCCCATGCAGATCGCGAGCAGCTGGACGTAGTGAAGCACGGGTATCGAGAAGTCTATTTCTCCCTTCTTCCTCAGCTGTTCCTGAGCATCGTCGAGCTGTATGAGGCATGAGGAGCACGTGGTCACGATGAGATCCGCGTCAATCTCCTCCTTTATGCACTGGAGTTTCTCCTTGACGAGGATGAAAGACTTCTCCGGGTCGGTGCTCCTCAAAGCACCCATACCGCAGCAGTCTATTAGCTTGGAGTAGTAGGGGGCGTCGGCGCCCAAAGCCTTGCACAACTCCCTAAGGACGACGGGGTTAAAGGGATCCTCCTCCTTGTCCGGATAGACTTCGGAAGGCCAGAGGAAGTGGCAACCGGGCTGAACTGCAATCGTTATCCCGTCGAGCGAGTACTTTATCGATTCCTTTATCTTCTCCAAGCCGACGTCCTTGTAGAGAACCCACGCCACGTGCCTGCACTTCGCCCTTCCCTCGTACCTCTTACCGATCTTGCTAAGTATCTCGTTGACCCTCTCCATTATCTTCGGATCGCTGAGCATCTTATGCCTCGCCTCGTTCAAGCTTCCGTAGCAGGAGTTGCAGGCGGTCATCAAATCGATTCCCTTTTCCTCTCCCAGAGCAAGGTTCCTTGCAGCTACAGCACACCAGCCAACGATGTCTATGGACGGCAGGGTTCCCCAAGTGGGGCAGCAGGATTGTCCCTTCAGGTCGTCGAGCTCCACGCCGAGCGCTGGAAATATCTTCCTCATCGCCTGCTCAACGTCCGGTCTGTTGAAGGAGATGTTACAGCCCAAAAATAACCCGTATTTCATCCCGATCACCTCACTCCATAGGAATCAATCCCAACTGGGCGAGCTTCGTCTCCTTCAGTATCGTCCTCAAATCCTGCAAGGCCTTTTCATCCGAATCCGTCGACGGAGGCTTCTCGGGCAACCCCACCTTCTTCCTCGCCTCCCTGCCCGTCATGTAAACGGCGTGTCCGTACTCGTATAGAGCCCTCAGAGCCTCGATCGCGAGCGTGGGAATGGCGAACTCCTCGACCATGAGCCTCCTCATAGCGAACATGACCTCGAACGGACTAACCTGCCTCGGGCAGATCTCTGTGCACCTGTTGCAAGCAACGCAAGCCCATGGGGTGGGATCGTCCAGCAACTCCTCCTTCATCCCCACCAGAATGGCCTTTATCAGCTTCTTGTTGAACCACTCGAACCCCACCCTCGCGAGAGGGCAGATGGAGGCACAAGCTCCGCACTGCATGCAGGCCATCAGGTTCTCGGCGCCGAACCGTATTATTATCTCCGAAACCTTTCCCTCCTCCTTCTCCCTCTCCGCGAGCTCGGTTAAATTTAAAACGGGAGGAACACCCTCAATCATGCGGACACCTCCCCTCTCCTCGCCAAAGTCCTAATCTGAGCCAAAACCTGCTCGTACGTGAAGCCGTGCAACGTTATGGCCTTGCTCGGACAGGCAGCTGCGCAGACCCCGCATCCCTTGCACTTCGCCTCGTTCACCTTCGCCCTCTTCTTCCCGTTCACGTCCACGAGCTCAATGGCTCCGTACGGGCATAGCGGAACGCATATTCCGCATCCGGAGCACTTCTTCTGATCCACTTCCGATATCAGAGGCTCCACCCTCATCTTTCCGGGTGCGAGCAGGGACATGGCAGATGAAGCTGCGGCCTTCGCCTGAGCTACGGAATCTGGAATGTCCTTTGGCCCCTGAGCGCATCCGCAGATGAATACTCCCTCCGTGAGCGTATCGACCGGATAGAGCTTCGTGTGCCTCTCCCTCAGGAAACCCTCAGCTCCCACGCTTATTCCAAGCTTTCTTGCCAGATCCTTCAGATCCATGTTGGGTTCGATGGCTGTTGCAAGAACTACGATGTCCGAAATCAGCTCGACCGGCTTGCCCAAGTCCGCGTCGAATCCCTTGACGAGCAACCTCTCGTCGGGCAACCTCTGCACTCCTCCAACCTTACCCTTTATGATCTTGATTCCCAACTTTCTGCATCTCATGTAGTATTCGTCGAAGTCCTTACCGGGCGTCCTGACGTCTATGAAGAAGATGTATATGTCCAAGTCGGGATACTTCTCCTTCAGCAGCATCGCCTGCTTCAGCATGTACATGCAGCAGACCTTGGAGCAGTAGGTGTGATACCTTTCGTCCCTAGAACCGACGCACGAGACGAAAGTGATCGTGTGCGGCTTTCTAACCTCCAACTTCGCCTCCTTACCCTTCTCAACCTTCTTCTTCCAGTCCAAGTACTTCGGTATGTCCGAGGGAACGATCAGCTTTCCTTCTGTTGGTCCAGTGGCGGATATGAGCCTCTCCATCTGCAAGGCCGTTATGACGTTCGGACTTTCGGGCGAGAACTCCTTGAAATTACTCTTGTCCATAACCCTGTAACCCGTCGCTACTATTATCGCACCAACGTCCAACTCCACTATCTCCCCGTTCGGATCCCTCGGCTCGTCCCTGCTGCACGCCCCCGTAGGACAGACCTTCTCACAAGGGGCGAGGATGGGCTTTCCGTCCTTGGTTCTCCTCGGCTCCTCCCCGAACCACCTTCCGCTACAGCTTATGCAGGCGTCGGGGTCGATTACGGCCTTCTTGGGAACGGCCTGAGGGAAGGGTATGTATATAGCACCTCTCAAGCTAAGGCCTTCGTTGAACTCGTCGGGAACCCTCGCCTTCGGAGGGCAGACGTTCAAACACGCCCCACAACCGGTGCACTTGTTCCAATCGACGTAGGTCTGCTTTTTCCTCACCCTTACCTTGAAGTTGCCCACCGTACCCTCGACGGATTCCACCTCGGCGTAGGTGATCAGTTCAACGTTCGGATGGTTAGCAACTTCGACCATCAGGGGGGTGAGGATACAGGCCGAACAGTCGTTCGTCGGGAAGGTCTTGTCGAGCTTTGCCATGTTTCCTCCTATGGACGGGGACTTCTCAACCAAGTAGACCTTAAATCCGGCGTTCGCCAAGTCCAACGACGCGAAGATTCCGGCTATTCCTCCTCCTATTACGAGAACGTTCTTGTTGAGGTCGATGTACCTGTCCTCCAGAGGTTCGAGCAATCGGGCTTTGGCGACGGCGGCGGCTATGAGCTGTTTTGCCTTCTCCGTAGCCTTCTCCTTGTCGTGCCAATGCGCCCAAGAGCACTGATCTCTGATGTTCGCCATCTCGAAGTAGTACTTGTTCAACCCCGCCTCCTCGCAAGCCCTCCTGAAAATGGGTTCGTGCGTTCTCGGAGTGCATGCCGCTACCACAACCCTGTCGACGAGCCCCTTCCTTATGTCCTCCTTTATGAGTTCCTGTCCCGGATCCGAGCACATGAAGAGGTAGTCCCTGACGACCACGACGTCGGGCAGCTTTTCGACGAACTTCTTGACCTCCTCGATGTTCACAGCGCCGGCGATGTTCTCTCCACAGTGGCAGATGTATACTCCTATCTTAGGCACGAAACATCACCCCTGAAACGGAGTGGGCTATAATCCATAGCAAGTATGCCTATAATGATAGTTAAATCTTGCGGATCTGCGGTATTACCGATAAATCGATCGGGTGGCACTTTATTATAACAAATACGCCGTTTCGTTAAATAACACGAAAAATAATTTAAAACAAAGATATATTCGATCTTAATTTTTCAAACTTTGATCCTTTCGACGAGAACGAACCTGTTCTTTCCTTTTTCATCTTTATATACAAACAGGTGCTTCTTTCTAACGTTTTGGGCTAACCTAACAGCCCTCGCGACCTCGAACGTCGGCATGGGCTTGTCGTCAACCACCGTAACCAAGTACTTCGAGTGGGGTAGGTCTCTAACGCTCTCAACTCTCTCGTAAACCCTGAAATCGCTGCCGAACTTGAAACCCGTCTTCACGACGAAGTTCCTCAGCTTCAAGTCCTTGTAAACCTCGTACCTCCTATCGAAGTTGGGGTCGAACCTCCTCGCCACCTCCCTTAGATCTTCGATGTCGTACCCTTCTACCCTCAGCGCCCCTATTTCGGACAGGTAAACGCCCTCTAAGAGGGAAAGACAAACAACGCCGTCCTTCAGACTTCCGTAAAAGTACCTTTCGAACAGCCTAACGTCATCGCTTAGGATCCTGTCCCTGACCAGATGCCCTCTCGTCTCCTCCAACCTCTCGAAGTGCGCGCCCTTTGGATCCACCTCCTCCACCCTGTAATACGTAACGTCGTTTTCCTCATCGACGACGGCGAGAATTAGGTTTTCAACCCTCCTCTCGGCTATCTCCCTGACTGTTACGACCTTTGACTCGGAAAGGGGTAGGAACACCTTGCCGGCCACGAGATAGTCCTCCACCGGTTTTACCCTGTAACCCCTCCTCCTCAAATCCTCGTAGGCGTAGTAGTACGGAATCACGTCCTCCTTTACCCTAACGGCCCATTCGAAGATCTCTGGAACGCTGAGAACCCTTCCCCTCCACACGACCTTCGCGTTCCCCTTTATGGCCAAGTAGAGCACTTCCACGGGATCGAGGATTATCCTGCCCCCCCTCTTAACCCCAAAACCCCTCTTCTCCAAGACCTTCGAATAGGACGCGTAGGCGAAATCGCGT
>CAZQJR010000122.1:0-12926 GCA_964592825.1 uncultured archaeon
CCCATCCGACAAAGCATATATACAGATCAGACACACCCTTTAGGCCGATGATGAAACGAGGGCGAGCTGATCGATGATGACTCCACCCGTTTCTGAGGTCATAGCCCTAACCGGAACTCCCGGGACGGGAAAGACCTCTACGGCCGAGGAACTGCGGAAGATGGGTTACAGGGTTTTATCGGTAAACGATCTCGCCGAAGAACTGGGTTGCATATTGGGGGAGGAGGAGGGTTGTAAGGTCGTGGACGTGGACGCTTTGGCCGAGAGGGTTAGGGAGGTTTTGGAGGGGAGGGTCGTACTCGAGGGTCATCTATCCCACCTTCTCTCCCCCGACCTCATCGTAGTTCTGCGCTGCAACCCCATAGTTCTGAAGGAGAGGTTGGAGGGGAAGGGGTGGAGCGAGGAGAAGGTTCTCGAAAACGTCGAGGCCGAGTTGATCGATTCGATCCTCGTCGAAGCTCTCGAAACCGGTAAGGAAGTTTACGAAATAGACACGACCGACTTGAGCCCCAAGGAGGTCGCGAAGATAGTCGACGGGATAGTATCGGGTGACGAGGAGGTTAGGAGGAGGTTCAGGCCGGGAAAGATCGACTGGATAGCGGTGGTGGGGGACAGAATCGATGAACTTATAAGGCACTGAACGGATCGCGGACAAATGATCGTGGGCATAGACGTTGGAGGAACGTTCACAGACCTCGTGTGTTTCGACGGTAAGGATTTCAGGGTCGTAAAGGTTCCGACAACTCCAAAAAAACCTGCAGATGGCGTTCTAAACGCTCTGAGAGGTTTGGAAGTTGGGAAAATAGAGGTTATAGTTCACGCAACTACGCTCGGCACCAACATGTTTCTGGGGCAGGAGCACCTCACACCTCCCAAAATAGCGCTCGTAACAACAAAAGGTTTCAGGGACGTGCTCGAGATAGGAAGGCAGAGGAGACCCGACCTCTACGACCTGTTCTTCGAAAAGCCCAAGCCCCTCGTAAGGAGGAGGGACAGGTTCGAGGTTGAGGAGAGGATAGACGCTAAGGGGAGGATTTTGGTTCCGCTCAGGGAGGAAGATTTGGTCGAACTCGCCGAAAGGCTCAAGGGTTACGAGGTAATAGTGATATCCTTCATAAACAGCTACGTGAATCCCGTTCACGAGGAGAAAGCTAAGGAGATCATTGAAAGATTGTGCGACGCTGACGTGGTGACGTCTCACGAAATCGATCCCGAGCACAAGGAGTTCGAGAGAACCTCGACTGCGGTGGTAAACGCATACCTTAGACCGATGATGGGAAGATACCTGAACGATCTGCTGAGTTCTCTGAGGAGGATGGGATTTAGGGGAGCGTTCTACGTAATGCAGAGCAGCGGAGGGCTCGCGAGCGTGGAGTGTGCGGTTAAAAAGCCGGCGATGTTCATAGAGTCGGGGCCTTCGGCCGGTGCGGTTGCGGTCGCTTACTTTTCGAGGCTGACGGGGGATAGGAGGGCGATAGGATTCGATATGGGAGGCACAACCGCCAAAGCTTCGACGATAATCGATCACGAGCCTACGGTCACGACCGAGTACGAAGTTGGGGGGAAGGTGCACGCTGGGAGGATCGTGAAGGGATCCGGGTATCCCGTAAGGTTTCCGTTCGTCGACCTCGCGGAGGTGAGCGCCGGAGGGGGAACGGTGGCGTGGGTGGACGAGGGTGGGGCGTTGAGGGTAGGACCAATGAGCGCCGGTGCGGATCCCGGACCGGCTTGCTACGGGAAGAGTGACAGGGCGACGGTTACCGATGCGAACCTCGTGCTCGGGAGGATTGGGGAAAAGCTCGGAAGCGGGATGAGGTTGAGGAAGGATCTGGCGGAGAAGGCCATAGGTAGGCTCGCCGACGCTCTCGGAATGGACGTGGTGGAGGTCGCTCACGGAATAATAAGGATGGCCAACACTGTCATGGCCAAAGCGCTTAGGATGGTTACCGTGGAGAGGGGGCACGACCCCAAGGACTTCACCATGTTCGTCTTCGGAGGAGCGGGGCCGTTGCATGGTGTTGAACTCGGGGAAGAGCTCGGAGTTAGATCCGTAGTGATTCCACCTAAAGCCGGAGTTTTCTCGGCCTACGGGTTGCTACTAACGGACTTCAGGGTGGACAGGGTTAGGGGATGGCTGAGGGATCTGAAGGAGGAGGAGATGGAGGAGGAGTTCGAGAGGTTACGTAGGGAGGCGATGGAGGAGGTCGTGGGGAAGAACGTCAGGGTGATAAGGTCTCTGGACGTTCGCTACAGGGGACAATCTTACGAGCTCAACGTTCCTTGGATGGGACTGGAAAGGAGCATAGAGGCGTTCCACGAAAAGCACGAGGCCTTATACGGTTTCAGAATGGACGACGACGTGGAGGTGGTTAACCTGAGGGTCACGGTGATGGGCGAGTTCGAGAAGCCGAGGCTGAGGGAGGGAAGGGAGGAGGAGTATGAGCCGAAACCCGACTCTTACAGGGAAGTATTCTTCGGGGATTGGATCGAAACCCCGATATTTTCGAGGGAGAAGCTGAAGCCGGGGGCGAGATTCGAAGGGCCGGCTGTAGTTGAGAGCTACGACTCAACTGCTTTGATACCCCCCAACTTTTCGGCCTTCGTCGATCGTTGGATGTGTTTGAGGGTGGTCGGATGATAGGATACGACGTAATAAGGTGTTCGACGGAATACATCGCCGAGGAGATGGGTATAGTGCTTAGGAACACCGCCTATTCTCCGAACATAAAGGACAGGATGGACTTCAGTTGTGCGATAGTTTCCGAAACCGGAGAGCTCGTGGCTCAGGCCGAGCACATCCCCGTGCACTTGGGTAGCTTGGCGGTTGGGGCTAAGAGGATCGTTGAGGAGGTGGACTTGGACGAGGGGGAGGTGGCGATAACGAACGACCCCTACGTTGCGGGAACCCATCTGAACGACGTGACCATGATCGAACCCGTATACCACGAAGGCGAGCTTCTGGGATACGTCGTTAACAAAGCTCATCACGTCGACGTGGGCGGTATGGCGCCGGGAAGCATGAGCATGGACGCGAGGGATCTGTTCGCGGAAGGGTTGGTTATACCTCCGGTCAGGTTCGGTGAGGACGTGCTGAAGATGATTCTCGAGAACGTTAGAGTCCCAAAATATACGCTTGGTGACCTGAAGGCTCAGATCGCGTCTCTCAACGTCGGCGTGAGGAGGGTGAAGGAGCTCGTTGAGAGATACGGTGTGGAGGAGGTCAGGAAGGCGTGGGAATGGGCGATAGACTACACGGAACGGTACGTGAGAAGGAAGATGGAGGGTATGGAGGACTTCGATGAAGTGGGGGAGGATTACGTCGAGTGGGGAGACGATCTTCTCAACATAACGGTCAGGATCTCCCTGAAGGGGGACGGGATGGTGGTGGACTTCTCCGGAACTCACGAACAGGTGGACGTGCCGCTGAACGCGGTATTCGGGGTTACGGTCGCGTCCACGTCCTTCGCTCTTAAGGCCGTAATCGATCCCCAACTTCCTATGAACTACGGATTCCTCAAGGCCGTTAAGATCCTCGCTCCAAAGGGATCGCTCGTCAATCCAGTAAAACCCGCCCCCGTGTCTGCGGGAAACGTCGAAACTTCTCAGAGAATCGTGGACGCCATATTCAAGGCCTTGGCCTCGAGGTTCGAAATTCCAGCCGCATCGCACGGAAGCATGAACAACGTCATAATCGGTGGCGAGGGGTGGGCGTTCTACGAAACGATCGGAGGAGGGAGCGGTGCGAGGCCGAACGGGGATGGCGTCGACGGCGTTCACGTGAACATGACGAACACGATGAACACGCCCGTGGAGGTCATAGAGAGGGAGTATCCGATACTGATCCTCGAATACTCGTTGAGGGAGAATTCCGGCGGGAAGGGTAGGTTCAGAGGCGGGTTGGGGATAAGAAGGATATACAAACTCCTCAGCGACGCTACGGTGTCGATAATAGCCGACAGGGTTAGGGTCGCACCTTGGGGTTTGAAGGGCGGGGAGGACGGTATGAGGGGGGAGCACTACGTGATTAGAGACGGTAAAAGGACGGATTTAAGCGGTAAGGATACCGTTAGGTTGAAGAAGGGCGACGTTCTCGTCGTCAACACCCCCGGTGGAGGGGGATACGGAGATTGGAGGGAGAGGGATGCTGAATTGATAAGGAGGGACTTGGAGGACGGAAAGGAGGTGATTCCGTGAGGTTGGCGATCCTCTACGCCGTCTTCTACCTCCTCGTCTTCGGGGTCTACGCAGTTAACAGGATAGAGCCCATGATCTTCGGACTGAGCTTCGTTTACTTCTACTCCCTGCTCGTGTGGGCGTTCGGAATAGCCTTGGTCGTCGCGACGGCGGTTTGGAGGTGAAGGGGCTTGGAGACTTGGGAGATTACCACGGCCATAGTGGTCGTGTATTGTGCCGTATGTATAGGGATAGGAGTCGTGGCCAACAGGGTCTTCAGGAGGAGCTTGGAGGACTTCTTCGTTCTCAGCAGGAGGGCGGGGCTGATCGTAGTCTTTCTCGCCATAGCTTCCACGTATCACAGCGCCTTCGCATTCCTGACGAGCGTCGCGGTTTACGCGTCGACGGGAATATCATTCTGGATCGCGGCGATGGCTTGGGTCATAACGGCTAGCGTCTGGGGTTACGTTTACGGGAGCAGGGTATTTCTGATAGGGAAGGCAAAGGGGTTCGTCACCCCCGCTGATCTTTTGGCCGACTTCTACAAGAGCGAGGCTCTGAGGTTTCTGACCGCCGTGGTCATGGCTCTCTTCATAATAGCGTACATCGTCGTTCAGGCCATAGGATTGGGGATAATACTCGCGATCGGGAGCGGAGGGCACATTTCCTACCAGCTTTCCTCCCTGATACTGATGCTCGTCGCCGCCACGTACGTGATGATCGGCGGTCTTAGGGCGGCCTATTGGACGGACGTCCTTCAGGGAGTTTGGATGTACGTGGGCGTGTGGTTGGCTGGAGTGATAATAACCCTGAAGTTCTTCCCCCACGGCATACCGGAGCTTATGAGCGCGGTCAAGAGCGTGAACCCGAAGCTCCTCGTCATGACTTGGAGCCCGGAGATGCTGCTCAGCTGTATAATGGTTTACGGCGTCGGTTTGATGCTTCTACCGCACCTCTGGATAAAGTACTACGCCGCCAAGGACACTTGGACGATAAAGTGGTCGAGCGTCGGAACGGCGATCTATCTCAGCAGTTACTACATACCCACCGCCTTCGTCGGGCTCGCCGCTGCAGTGCTCAACGTCACGGGAGCTCCGGGACTGAAGGCGGGGTTCATATCGAGCTTGATAAAGAGCTTCGGATCGAGGGATGCGGTCATGGCCTACATGATCTACCACTTCACCAACCCCCTCCTCGCAGGATTCTTGCTCGCAGGGGCGGCGGCGGCAGCGATGTCCACCCTCGACTCCTTCTTGGGCGCGACATCGTTGATTCTGACGAGGGACATATACCAGAGGATAAAGAGGAACGCGAGCGAAAGGGAGCTCATAATCGTGGGAAGAATTCTGCTCCTAACTTGGGCGTTCATCGGATGGTACCTTGCAGTTCTAAAGCCCGGACTGATATTCGACATAACCGCAATCGCCTGCGCAGGCGGGTTGCAGTTCCTTCCGGCGATTCTTCAGGCCATATATCCCGAGAGGGCTTGGCTCAACGGAAGAGGTGCCCTTTACGGAATACTGGCGGGAACGATCGTTACCTCCCTGCTCGCCAAACAGATCGGCGGGAAGTTGGGATTTCCCATCGTTTTCCACCCGGCCATAGCGGGAACGATCGGCTTGGCCGTGAACGTTCTTGTAGCGATCGTCGTCGGCGGGAAAGCGTCGATAAACGAAGAATACGTAAATATACTTAAATCCTAATTTTTACTATTTTTGGCACAAGCTTTTTATACCGACGCGGCGAGAATCTATCGATTCCCGCCTTAGCTCAGTCTGGCAGAGCGCGGGCCTGTAGTTCGCCGGCCCCCTGCGGCTGGGGGCAGAGAGCCCGGGGTCCCCGGTTCAAATCCGGGAGGCGGGACTAATTTTACTCATAACCCCTTTCATAATTCCCCTGTAATCCTTCAACGGTTCGCTTATCTTAAGCCCCCTCCCCTCCTCTATCTCCAATATCCTCACGGTTTTCTCGTGATTCCCGAACCTGTTCTTGACGACCGATACGGTCTTCACGAGCTCACCCTCTATTTCCACGAACCTTCCCAAGATTATGTAATCCGCGTAGGGGCTTAAACCCATGCTCGAGAATCTGAAAACGCCTAAGGACTCCGCAATTTCGTCCACGCAGATTAAGATAGTTCCCAAACCCTTCAGCTGATCTCTGATCAGCTTGAGCGTCCTCAACAACTCCTCTTGGGTTAGGGAAACGTATCTAAGATTGTTGACGGGATCGATCGCGACGATCTTCGGTTTAACGTTCTTGACGTCCTCCATCAGAGTCCTGTAGAACTCCCCCAAGCTCACGTCCATGCCCACCTCCCTGACCACCATCCTCCTCGGCCTGTGGTTGAACAACGTCGTGAACCTCTCCAGAATCTGATCCTCAGTTTCGTCGAACGTGTACAGGACGCCCACGTCTCCCCTGACGTCGTTCTCCTTGAGAATCTGAAGGCACGTGCTCGTCTTTCCAACCCCGCTCTTTCCCGATATCACCACGCTCGAACCCTCGTATATTCCCCCTCCGAGCATCGAATCGAGCCCCTCGTTTCCCGTCGAGAGCAACCTCCTGCCCTCCCTTCTCTCCTTCAGCATCGGGATTATGGGATAGACGACGATTCCCCTCGGGGTTATGTCGAAGTAGTGCCTCCCGAGGTGGGCGTTTCCTCCCCTGTACTTCAAGACGTGCAGTATTCTGAGAACCTTCCCGTCGGCTCTCTCCCTCCTCTCTATGACGAACTCCCCGCTCGTGACGTAACTTATGACCTCCCTCCCGAACTCCTCCGTCATGTCGCACGACATCAGGGTCGTTGCCCTTATCGAATTCAGGAAGCAGGTTAGGGAGAGCAGGATCCTCCTCACGATTACCGGATCCCTCGCCAGATCCCTCAACGCCCCGACGCCGTCTATGAAAACCCTGTCGACGGATTCGAGTTCCCTTATCCTCGTGATCGATTCCACGAAGCTCACTATTTCCGCCGTGGAGTCGAAGTCGTAGAACATCAGATTTCCCCCTATGACGTCGAGCTCCTTCACCTTGTCAATTACGTATATGCCCTCCAGATCCCACCCGAATCCTTCCGCCTGAGCTTTGAGCTCCTCCGCGGTCTCGTCAAAGGATATGTAGGCACACTTTTCCCCTCTCCTCGCACCCTCCATCAGAAATTGAAGTCCGAAAATCGTTTTTCCGCTCCCCGGCGTTCCCTTGAGAAGATAAGTCCATCCCCTCCTCAGCCCACCTCCCACGACTTCGTCGAACCCCGGTATCCCTGTCGGGACGACCTCCATCCGCTATACCTCCCGCCCGCCTCCTAATTATTACACTAATTATGACGTTCAAATTTCAAGTAGTTAAAGCGATACTACTTAAACCTTACCCTGTTAGGACGTCCTAAATACGTCAACGGATTTAAACGTTCCCATCCCCCTTTACCCATGCGCGTGAAGTTGGTGGTGGACGGGAGGGAGGTGCCCCTTAACAACTACGTTCAATCCGTTTTCGGAAAGGTGCTCGAAGCTCTGGTTTCCACTTTGAAGGGGGTGGATGGAGATTGGAAGGAACTGAGGGTGGAGGTAAGAAGGTGAGGTTGAGGGAGCACCTGAAGAACGTCCCGGAATACGTGCCGGGAAGGAGCGTAGATGAGGTGATGAGGCTCTACGGGCTTAAGAGGGTCGTTAAGCTCGCTTCGAACGAGAACCCGTACGGCGCGAGTCCGAAGGTTAGGGAGGTTCTCGCGAACTTCGACGGATTCCACGTTTACCCGAGTCCGGGGGAGATGGAGGAACTGGCGGAGAGGATATCCGACTATCTTGGTGTCGAGAAGGAGAGGATAGTTCTCGGTGCGGGAATAGATGGGATACTCGAGAACGTTTTCAAGATGCTCGTGGATCCGCTCGACGAGGTGGTGATACCCGTCCCCTCGTTCCCCTACTACCACACGCTCTCAGCCATTATGAACGCGAGGGACGTTAGGGTTCGCAGAAGGGAAAATTTCGAGATCGACTTGGAGGGCGTGAGGAGATCCATAAGCGATAGAACGAAGATGGTCGTAGTGTGCTCCCCTAACAATCCCACAGGCAACGTCGAGGATCCGGAGGTCGTTAGGGAGATTGCGGAGAGCTTCGACGTTCTCGTATTCGTGGACGAAGCCTATGCGGAGTTTTCTAACACCGACATGCTTGACCTCTCTGATTACGAGAACGTGGTGATAGCGAGGACTTTCTCGAAGGCGTTCGGTCTCGCCAACTTGAGAATAGGATACGCCGTGATGAGTTCCGAGCTTAAGAGGGCGTACATGAAGGTCAGCACACCGTTTCCCGTTTCCTCGGTTGCGATAAGATGTGCCATGGCGGCTCTCGACGACATCGATCACATGAGGAGGTGCGTTGAGAGGATAAGGGAGGAGAGGGAAAGGCTGTATTCCGAACTTGGGAGGAGGGTGAAGGTATACCCTTCGGAGGCGAACTTCCTCTTCTTCGAATCCAACGTGAGGGCGAGCGAACTCGTGGAGGAGCTCATGAAGAGGGGGGTGATAGTAAGGGACTGTTCGAGGTTCGTCGGTTGCAGTCCCTTTGCGGTTAGGGTGAGCGTAGGGAGGAGGGAGGAGAACGACCTCTTCCTGAGCGCGCTCGACGAGGTCTTGTGAAAACGTTATATACTCTCCCCTCAACTTCCCTTAGATATGACGACAGCGATTCCCAAGAAGCTTCTTAAGGATTTGAAGGGTTACGCGATCGTGGGTAGGCATTCCGCCGTCAAGACATGCTTCTGGCTCAAGAAGTCGCTTAAGAACGAAGGTGTTTGCTACAAGCAGAAGTTCTATGGAATAAGATCCCATCGCTGTCTTCAGATGACGCCGGCTTTGATGTGTAACCAGCACTGCGTTTACTGCTGGCGCCCCCTCGAATTGCTCACTAAGGTAGAGGGCTGGGACTCTCCGGAGTTCATAGTGGAGGAGTCGATAAAGGCTCAGAGGAAGCTTTTGAGCGGGTTCTGGGGGAATCCGGATGTAGATAGAAAAAAGCTCGAAGAAGCCCAGCATCCGAATCAGGCGGCGATAAGCCTCATAGGTGAGCCCACGCTCTATCCCCACCTACCGGAGCTCGTTGAGGAGTTCAAGAGGAGGGGTTTCACGACCTTCGTCGTTTCGAACGGAACGAATCCAGACATGATAGAGGCGATAGATCCGACCCAGCTTTACATAAGCCTAACCGCATACGACGAGAACAGCCATCTCAGGCTTAACAGACCGAACAGGAATTACTGGGATAGGATAAATCAGTCGCTGAAGATAATGAGCGAGAAGGATTGCAGAACGGTCGTAAGGCTAACGCTGATAAGAGGATACAACATGTATCCCGAGAAGTTCGCCCCGCTGATCGATAAAGCTCAGCCGACGTTCGTTGAGGCGAAGGCGTACATGTATTTGGGATATTCGAGGCTTAGGCTCCCGCCCGATGCAATGCCCGAGCACGAGGATGTTAGGCAGTTCGCGGAAGAACTCGCGAAACTCGTTGGATACGAGGTGGCCGACGAATCCGCCGTAAGCAGGGTCGTTCTTTTGAGGAGGGAATAGGGCGGATGCTCGAAAGGTTGGACGACATAGTCCCAGCTCTGAAGGAGAAGGGAGCCAAGCTCGTAGGCGTTCAGTTGCCCGACGGTTTGAAGTACAAGTGCGACGAGATCGCAAAGTTTTTGGAATCTCACGGCTTTAGAGTCATAATTTCGGGTTCGGGATGCTACGGGGCTTGCGACGTTGATTTGGATTTGCTCAAGGAGGTGGACGTTCTACTACACTTCGCCCACACCCCAATATTCGATCTCAAGGACGTAATCTACGTTCCCTACTTCATAGACTACGATCCGAGGGAATTCAGGCATCTTAAGATAGAAGAGAGGAGGATAGCTCTGATAGCTTCCGCCCAGTACGCTTGGAAGCTTGAGGAGGTAAAGGAGGTTTTGGAGGAGAGGGGTTACGAGGTGGAACTCAAGGAAGGTAGCGGAAGGGTTAAGATGCCCGGGCAGGTGTTGGGTTGCAACTACACCGTGCTCAGAGATTCCAAGGCCGAGGCGGTTCTCTTCGTCGGAGACGGGTTGTTCCATCCGATAGGTGCGAAGATCTATACTGGTAAAAAGGTTTACAGGTTCAGCCCGCTCGACAAGGAGTTCGAAGAGGTGGAAGTGGAGGATTTCCTGAAGAGGAGGATGCTCAGCGTTTCTAAGGCTATGGAGGCTGAGAAGGGGGCGATACTCGTCAGCAGGAAGATAGGGCAGAAGAGGCTTAGGCTCGCCATGGAACTTAAGGAGAAGGCCGATGGGGTTGGGAAGAGGGTTGACGTAATATATTTGGACGAGATCACGCCCGAGAAGATGGCCAACTTCCTCTACGGATACTTCGTGAATACCGCATGCCCGAGGATCAGCTACGACGACTTCGAACTCTTCAAAGTTCCCATCCTTACCCCACAGGAGTTCGAGATCCTCATCGGGCTGAGGGATTGGGAGGACTACGAGATGGACGAGATACCCTGATAGGGTGGTTTGGAATGGAGTTGAGGACTATATACAGGAGGGCGGGGGACGGGGCGGTTTTGATGTGCCCTCCCCATCCCGACTACGGGGGATCGATGTACGACGTGAGGTTAGAGAGGATAAGCAGGAAGCTCGTTGCGAACGGAATATCCACGCTGAGGTTCGATTACAGGAGCGTCGATAGCGCGGTGGAGGATGCGAGGACGTGCTTCGATTGGCTGAGGAACAGGCATTCGAGGGTGGGAGTTTTGGGTTACTCCTTCGGTAGCACAGTGGCCATGCACCTCTGCGGGGACGCGATGGTCTTCATATCCCCCGTGGAATCTATACCGTTCGATTGCGGTTCTCCCAAGCTCGTGGTGATAGCCAAGAGGGATCAGTTCGTGAGCCTTAAGAGGTCTTTGGAGATCGCCAAGGCCATTCCAGAACCGAAGGGAATATCCATACTCGACACCGACCACCTTTACACGGGCAAGTTCGACGTTCTTTCGGAAATCGTCGCGAAGTTCTTCAAAACCGAACTCGTGTAGCGAAAGTTTTATATAGTCCTACTGATCCACAAAAATTCGAGGTGGTGATGTATGGCGACGTTGCAGGGAACTCCGGTTCTGATCCTTAAGGAAGGGACGCAGAGGACTGTGGGGAGGGACGCGCAGAGGATGAACATAATGGCTGCGAGAGTTATCGCAGAGGCCGTAAGAACGACTTTAGGCCCAAGAGGTATGGACAAGATGCTCGTTGACAGCTTGGGGGACATCGTAATCACCAACGACGGAGTTACGATCCTCAAGGAGATCGACGTAGAGCATCCGGCTGCGAAGATGATCATTGAAGTTGCGAAGGCTCAGGACAACGAGGTTGGAGACGGAACCACCACCGCAGTCGTTCTGGCTGGAGAACTGCTCAAGAGGGCTGAGGAGTTGCTCGACCAAGACATCCACCCGACGATAATCGCGAACGGTTACAGGATGGCGGCGAGGAAGGCCATCGAGGTTCTCGACGAGATAGCGATCCCCGTCAGCAGGGATGATGACGAGATTCTGAAGAAGATAGCCAAGACCGCTATGACGGGTAAGGGAGCTGAGGTCGCTCTGGACAAACTCGCTGAAATAGCGGTTAAGGCCGTAAAGACTATTGCGGAGGAGGTCGACGGCAAGGTTGTGGCGGACACCGACCACATAAAGATAGAGAAGAGGCAGGGCGGTGCCGTTGAAGACACGGAGCTCGTAGATGGAATCGTGTTGGACAAGGAGGTCGTTCACCCGGCGATGCCGAAGAGAGTGGAGAACGCTAAGATACTGCTGCTGAACTCTGCGCTTGAGGTTAAGGAGACCGAAATCGATGCGAAGATTAGGATCACCGACCCGGAGATGATGCAGAAGTTCATCGAGCAGGAGGAGAGGATGATAAAGGAGATGGTGGACAAGATCGTCGAAGCTGGAGCGAACGTGGTGTTCTGCCAGAAGGGTATCGACGACTTAGCCCAGTACTACTTGGCTAAGGCGGGTATATTGGCGGTCAGGAGGGTCAAGAAGAGCGACATCGAGAAGCTCGCCAGAGCTACCGGAGCTAAGATACTCACCGACTTGAGAGACGTTAAGCCAGAGGATCTCGGAGAGGCTAAGCTCGTGGAGGAGAGGAAGGTTGGCGACGAGAAGATGGTGTTCGTAACTGGCTGCAAGAACCCGAAGGCGGTGACGATACTCGTAAGGGGTGGAACGGAGCACGTCGTTGAGGAGATCGCGAGGGGCATAGAGGATGCGGTGAGAGTCGTTGCGTGTGCCATAGAGGACGGTAAGGTGGTTGCCGGAGCCGGTGCTCCGGAGATAGAGATGAGCCTCAGGATAAAGGAGTGGGCGCCGACGCTCGGAGGGAGAGAGCAGCTCGCCGCCGAAGCCTTCGCCTCAGCGTTGGAGATCATACCCAAGACCCTCGCGGAGAACGCCGGACTCGATCCGATCGACGTCCTCGTGGAGCTCAAGGCGGCTCACGAGAAGGGCAACAAGTATGCGGGTGTCAACGTTGAGACGGGTAAGGTTGAGGACATGAAGGAGAAGGGTGTCCTCGAGCCTCTGAGGGTGAAGAAGCACGCCATCGAATCCGCAACGGAAGTTGCGGTGATGATACTGAGAATCGACGACGTCATCGCCGCGAAGGGCTTGGAGAAGGAAAAGGAGAAGGGCGGTGAAGGCGGAGAGGAGTTCGGAGGAGGTGAATTCTAACCC
>CAZQJR010000123.1:0-10605 GCA_964592825.1 uncultured archaeon
CAGAACTTCTCGAACTTCTCGTGGTGGAGCAGATCTTCAGCCTTCCCCTCGAACACGACCCTTCCGCTTATCAGCATGTAAGCCCTGTCGCTTATCTCCAGCGCCCTCTTAACGTTCTGTTCTACGAGCAAAATCGTTAGACCGAGCCTGTCTCTTAGCTCCAAGATCTTCTGAAATATCGTTTCGGCGAACTTCGGAGAGAGTTGTGCCGTGGGCTCGTCGAGCATGAGCAGTTCAGCTTTTCTGACCAAAGCCGTAGCTATAGCCAAGAACTGCCTTTCACCACCGCTCAATGTTCCCGCCTTCCTCTTCATCTGATACTTGAGTTCCGGGAAAACTTCCAAGGCTAAATCGATTCTCTCTCTGAGCTCTTCTTTTTCGAGCGTGTATCCCGCTATCTTGAGGTTTTCCTCCACAGTAAGGTTTACGAAGACGTTATCGGTTTGCGGTAGGTACGCTATCCCCATCTTCGTCTTGTCGTGCGGTGGGACGGTCGTTATGTCCTTTCCCTTGAAGATGACCCTGCCGGAGTGTATCGTGGCCAAGCCGAAGATCGCCTTCAGCAACGTCGACTTCCCGCTCCCGTTGGGCCCGACTACGCACGTGATCTCTCTCTCGTTCACCTTCGCATCGACGTCGAAGAGTATGTGAAGCTCCCTATAACCGGCGTTAAGCTTCTCCGTGCGAAGCACCCAAATACACCTCCACGACCTTGGGATGGGTCACTATCTCCTCTCCCGATCCCTCCGCTATGACCTTCCCGTTGGCCATCGCGTAGACGTAGTCCACGTACTTAAGTATTATGTCGAGCCTGTGTTCGACTATCAGGAATGTAATTCCCCTTCCCTTGAGCTCCGTTATCCTCTTAAGTATGTCGTGCGCCAGAGCAGGAGCTACTCCAGCTATGGGCTCGTCCATTATTATCATCTTGGGATCGGTCATGAGAGCCCTTCCCACTTCGACGAGCTTAAGCTGACCTCCGCTGAGCTTGTAAGATTCCCTGTCCCATAGGTGGTCTATCTTGAGGAACTCCAATATCTTAAAAGCCCTCTCGACGAGCTCCTCCTCCTGCTTCAGCCACTTGGAATACCTCAAACTGCTTATGACCCCCTCTCCAACGTGCCTCTTCGCTATCAGCAGGTTTTCGAGCACGGTCATCTTTCTCAGGGGCTGGGGGATCTGGAAGGTTCTGACTATTCCCAAATCGTATATTTCGTAGGGCGGTCTGTTCGTTATGTCCTCCCCTTCAAATATCACCCTGCCCGACGTGGCCTTGTAGAAACCGGATATCACGTTTATGAGCGTCGACTTCCCGCTCCCGTTGGGGCCTATGATTAGGGTCAGCGTCCCCTTCTTTACCTTGATGTTCACGCCATCCAAGGCCTTGAGACCGTCAAAAAATTTGGAAAGGTTCTGGGTTTCGAGAACTATCATGGTTTCACTCCGCGGGCTTGTGATACCAGACTATGCTGTCGTTCTTGTAGAACCATATCCCCGCGAGATCCCACGACGGCTTGGCGGTGACGTACCATATGGCGTAGTTACCGCTCGCCCTGTCGTTCCACTTGTCGAGCTTTATGAATCCAGAGACCGGCTGAACCCCGTACTTGCCCTCGCTGTAGTTGAGGGTGACCTTGGGTATTATCTGGGCCATGAGGTCGGGGTCGTACTTGCCGTGGTTCATCTTCATGACCTGAACGTAGCTCAGGCAGAGAACCCAAGCCGCATCGTACGCGTTGAGAGCGTACTGGACGGGTGTTCCCCAACCGTGCTTCTTGTACTCCTCGACGAGGTTCTTGTACGCCGGTCCCTTGGCGTCGAACAGCGTGCTGTACAGCCCGACCTTCGCCACGTCCGGCCTATCCTTGACCACGTTGAGAACCCTGTCGCTCTTCGCGCACCCGTCGCAACCGAACCACGTGACGTTGAGCAGGACGGAGTTCGGCGGGATCTGGGAGAGCATGTTGGCGACCTCCTCGTAGCTGAACGTTATGACCGCTATCTGGGAGAAGTTGTACTTCTTGAGCAGATCCTTAACGTCGTTCGTCATCTTCTGGATGTAGGGCGTGAAGTCGGCGGTGTTCTGGTCGTAGGGGATAACGTCCTTGATCTCTATGCTGTAGTTCTCGAGCCTCGGCTTTATGCACTGGTATAGACCCTTACCCCAAGCGTTTCCGACGTAAGCTATGACGACCGCCTTTATTCCGAGGTCGTGGAGCTCCTCCGCTATGGCCTTGGTCTGGAAGTCGTCGGTGGCGACGAACCTGAATATGTACTTCTTGTCGCTCGGCTTGGTGCATCCGATGAGCGGAGGTATGGCCGTGGAGGAGGGCGAGATTATGATTATCTTGTGCTCCGTGACGAAGTTCCTAATCTGCTTGACCTCTCCGCTCCCCATTGGCCCTATCATTAGAACGTAACCCTTGGAGTAGAGGGTCTGAACCTTCTGCAGACAGATCGTCGGGTTTACTTGGGTGTCCTCGAAGTCGAACTCCACCGTGTAGGGTAGGTTATGTTTCTTGAAGTAGTCGTCTATCTGCCCTTGGGCTATCATCAAGGCGTGCCTTATGTTCTGACCGTGCGTCGATAGAGGCCCGGAGAGATCCACGAGAACACCTATCTTGATCGTCTTCGCGGTCGGCGCGGTGGTGGGAGTTGGAGTCGCACTCGGCTTACCCTTTTGAGCACATCCGGCGATCCCCAAGGCTATTACGAGCACCAGAATCGGCAGAACCTTCTTCCAGTCCATGTGTGATAGACTTTGTGATACTTAAAATCTCTTTCGGAATAAACCATCACACGGCGTGTCATCGCCAAAGTTTTAAACTGAGGCTGCAATTGGCCATAGCATGAGCGTCCTTGAGGGTGCTCTCATATACTCCAACCTGTTGGCCCTCTTGGCCTTGGGTCTAACGCTCACATACATAACTACCGCGGTTCCGAACTTCGCTCAGGGATCTTTCGCTGTCTTCGGCTCGTACGTGGCTTTGACGCTGTGGAAACTGCTTGGCATCCATCCCTACGCATCGCTACCCGTGGCTTTCGTGTTGGGCGGGTTGCTCGGGGCGGTGGTGTATCTTGTCGTCTTGAAACCTCTGATAATGAGGGGGGCTAACGTCGTAACGCTGATGATCGCCACCCTCGCCCTCGATCTCATTCTGCTCGGGTTAAGGGGGATATACTCGGGAGTCCTCGGTAGCGTAATCGGTCAACCGTGCGAGATGTTCATGTTCACGTACCTCGTCCACTACATCGACGGAATTCCGGACGTGCTAATCGTATCCACCGCGGTTATGATCATCACCCTCGCGGGTCTGATGTTCTTGCTCTACAGAACGAAGTTCGGGATCGCCCTCAGGGCGTCGATGGAGAATCCGATGCTTTCGGAAATAATGGGCGTGAACGTCGAGAGGACGAGGATGTTCTCTTGGTTTCTCTCGGGAGCTTTAGCGTCAATGGCCGGTGTGCTCCTGCCCTTCAAACAGCAGATCGTTCCGGCAACCGCTGAAATAATAATAGTGTCTATATTCGCCGCGAGCATCGTCGGAGGGCTTAGCAACATATACGGTGCGATAGTTGGAGGGTACATAGTTGGGATGTCGGAGAGCTTCGTCACCTACCTCCTCTCAACAGTTTTCGGAGCGGGAATGCTCGTTTACGGTAAGGTCGTTTCGCTTTCCATAATAGTCGCGACCCTCCTCATAACGCCTAAGGGTCTTGCGGGAGTTAACTGGAGGAAGGTGATCGGATGGAGCTCTGGACGTTGATCCTGAACATACTCTTCTGGTTCGGACTGTACGTAATAGTGTCGCTCAGCCTGAACTTGGAATACGGTTACGGAGGAATACCCAACTTCGGCAAAGCGCTTTCGGTGCTCGTCGGAGCGGTGGCTGTTGGTGGGATACTTATAAGACTTTTGATGGCAATATACGGCGTTCATCAGGGGTTGGTCATTGGCAGTTCAACCGTGAGCGGGGAGATAACTTCGGCCGT
This sequence comes from uncultured archaeon, assembly GCA_964592825.1. Taxonomy (GTDB): domain Archaea; phylum Halobacteriota; class Archaeoglobi; order Archaeoglobales; family Archaeoglobaceae; genus WAKM01. The sequence continues at coordinate 3,994 of CAZQJR010000123.1, forward strand.
TGCTAAGAACCCCTTACTTGGGGTGGAGGTGTTCTTGGCCTCGCTGATCATCGCTGTGGTGATAGGAACTATAGTGGGAGCGGTGTTCATACTACCGAGCGCGAGGCTGAGGGAGGACTACCTCGCCATAACCCTTTTGGCCATAGCGGAGACATTCACTATGGTGTGCTACTACGACCCCACCATAATAGGAAGCTACTACGGGGTTTCGGTGCCGAACGTGTTCGCGTTCGTACCGAGCTCCGAGTTCTACCAGTTCTACGTCGCCCTAACCCTCTTCATGGCCTTCCTCGTTTACGTCTTCGTTGAGAGGATTACCAACACGCCTTACGGAAGACTTCTGAGGGCGATGAGGGAGAACGAGGACGTCGTCAAGGCTTACGGCAGGGACATAATGAGCGTTAGGATGAAGACGATGGCGGTTGGATCCGGAATAGCGGCCATAGTGGGCGTTCTGTACGCATACTACACCCTCGAAATCCAGCCCGGGTCTTTCATGAACTACGGAAGAACCCTTTGGACGTTCTTCCCGTTCCTAATAATCCTCCTCGGAGGCGCGGGGAACAACAGAGGCGTCGTGCTCGGATCGTTCATATTCGCCACGCTGTGGGAGCTCGTGGACTTCTACAAGAACAGCATAGTTTCGGCCTTGCACCTACCGATAGAGGCGGTATGGCTCGAATACATACTGTTCGGGGTTCTGATGCTGCTGATACTGTTCTACAAGCCGGAGGGATTGATTCCGGAGAGGCCGATAGAGACCGAGCCCATGAAGAGGCTAAAGTCCTAAGAACCTATTTTCATCTTTTAAAAGGTAGAACGTGTGCTCGGGCGTCCATATAGTACCGACGAGGTCGTAAACCTTGTCTCCCCTGACCTTGACGGGCTTTTGGGGGTAGAAGAGACCTATCCTCTCCCACTTCCCGTCGCACTCCACCAAAACCACGAACTTCGACTTCGTCTTCCTTATTATGCATTCGTGCTTCTCCAAACCGAAATAGTTCGCGTATCCGGTGAAATGCTCGCTCCCCTCCTTCTTGAACAGTACGAAGTCCGAAATTCTGACCATCGCACGTTCCACACGTCTATCATTATTAACGTTTTTGGTCAAAAAATTGGAACGTTCGGCGGGCGGGTGATAGGGTTATGGTAAATCGATACTTAAATTTTTTGAATCAGTTTTCAGCATCGATATGATTTACATTTGGTAATACAAATAATAATACAAAAATGTTCGAAAAATAATATCTAAAGTGTATATCATAAGCTATAAATATTTTAGCCCACATCCTGTTTCTATGGCTAAAGAGGATAAGAAGGATGTGATAATTTCGTTGAGAATTCCTGAGAGGTTGAAGGAGGAAATGAACAAGGTCGATGTAAATTGGAGTGAATTTCTCCGCAAGGCGATCGAAGAAAAGATAACCAAGGAGAAGATGAAGAGGATATGGGATGAGATAGAGAGTTTGAAGACCAAAGGGGTATGATAATCGATTCTTCGGTCGTCCTGAACTGGCTGATAAGGGGAGGGGAGTTCGAGGAGGAGTGTTTGAAGCTCAGAGAGGCGTTCGAAAGGGGTAGCGTTAACATAAAGGTTCCCGAAACCGTAGTTTACGATGTCTGCAGGAGGATAGCGGAGAGCGATCTGCCGATAGACGTTGCTTCGAGGCTTGCCCACTTAGCCTACGAGTATCTGAGGTTCGTTTCAGTCGAACTCGAAGGTGCGATGCTTTCCGACATAGTTAGGCTGTGCAGAGAGCTTGGAGTGGATATAGCGGTGGCGTCTTGCGCCATTCTTTCGAAGAAGTTGGATGAAATCTACGTCACCGCCGACAGAGATGTTTACGATACGCTCACGAACTCGGGATTCAAGGTAACCCACGTGGGGGACATGTTTTAGATCTCCTCCACTATCCTCCCGTTCTTGACCTTGAACCTTCCGAACTCCATCTTCCCGTTCGCGAACGTGAACTCGACGCTGACTACGTAGTCGTCGACCATGCAGTCCCTGTCCACCCTAACGATCACGTCGTATAGCTCGTTCATTAGGCCTGCGACCTTCTTCTCCCCCGATCTGAACCCTATGAGGGTTGTATCGAACGGAATCGAACTGAATATCTCGAAAATCTCCCTCATGTAATCCTTTCCGAGTAGCTCGAACAGAAAACCGACGCTCGAGTGCAGGATAAGGACATCGTCCTCCCCTATCTCCTCGAAACTGTTGACCAAGCCTTTCGCCTCCTCCACGGGATCCCCCTGCTCTATGAAGGACACGAGCCTACCGAACCTGCAATCGAGACTCTTGCCGACTTTGACCACGTTCAGGTCGTCTACGAACTCCTCGAGCTTCGGGGAAATTCTTAGGGCGTTTTCCAAGAACTTTACGAACTTCCTGTATAGAGCCTCGGAGTACACGACGATCGTAACGGTCTCACTTGAGAAGTGGGGTAGGATGGTTTGGAATAGTATGAGATCCCTTACGAACGGTGTGTCACAGATTATCCAAGTTCTCATGCCCCTGAGCGTCGGAAGGATCCTCTCGAACACCAGGGGCATCTTACGGGGCATTGAAGGGCAGGATATAAAAAATTACTCTTGTAATAAAAAACGTATTACGAAATGTAATACACAATCAATCGGTGAATGCGTGCTCGAACGTAATACAGGCGACGAGGAGGATGAGGACGGTGAAGCCGGATATGAGGGAGAGGGGGCTCAGTATTCCGGAAACGTTCCCGTTCATGCACATCCTTACCGCTACTATCGTGGAGGTTATCACGGGGAAGACCACGGGGAATATCAGGACTGGAAGGAGCATTTCCCTCATCTTCGACTTTATGACGAGGATAGATAGGGAAGAAACGACGACGACGAAGCTGAGGTTGCCGAGCGTCATGGATCCGACCATCAGCAGAGGCTTCGCCACGCTAAGGTTGAACAGGCCGAAGAATATGGGCGTTATTATCACCTCTATCAACAGCATTAAGGCGACGTTGTACGTTACCTTTCCCAACAAAACGCTGACGGGGGAGATCGGTGCCATCTTGAGCCCGTCAAGCGTTTCCGTCTCGACCTCCCTTAGGAAGGCTCTCCCGTATCCGAGCATTCCTACGAACAGAAAAACGAGCCAAAGGAGGGACGGTGCGATCCTTTCAGCGAAGCTCATCGGGATGGTTACGGAGAACATCATCGACGTGATCAGGGCGAAGAGTATCATCAGGTTCAGCGTTCCCTTAGTCCTGAACTCTATCGTCAGATCCTTTTTCGCGATTTCAACGAACTTCATTTCCCGTCACCGACAGGTACAACTTCTCCACGTTCCCCTCTACCTCTCCGAAGTAAACCACCCTACCGTTTCGTAGCACCACCATCTTCTCGCACAGTTCCTCTACCTCCCTCACGTTGTGGGTCGTGAATATCACGGTCTTCCTCAATCCCTTTACGAGTTCCATTAGATCCCTCTGCCCCTCTATGTCCAACCCCGTAGTCGGTTCGTCTAATATCAGCAGTGGAGGGTCGTGAAGTAACGCCCTCGCTATCGAAAGCCTCTGTTTCATCCCCCTCGAGAAATTCCTGACAAGATCGTGTCTTCTCTCCCAAAGGCCGAAGGCCTCGAGCAACTCCTTCGCCCTTCCCTCGTCCGCGTCGTAGAGCTTGGAATAAAATCTAAGGTTCTCGTAGGCCGTTAGGTCGTCGTATAAAAAGGTGTTGTGCGAGACCAAACCGATCTTCCTCCTTACTTCGTAGTTCTTCCAAGGGACTTCTCCGAAAACCCTCACCACTCCCTGAGTGGGCTTTAGGAGTCCCCCTATCAGCTTGACCACCGTCGTCTTTCCCGCCCCGTTCGGCCCGAGCAAGGCCAAAGACTCCCCTTTTTCGACGCTGAAACTGACACCGTCGAGCGCCTTGAATCTCCCGAACCTCTTCACCACGTTCTCAAGCTCTACCGCTTTCATGCTTCGCCAAGAATTCGAATATCACGTTCATCAATTCGTCCCTGCTTAAAGCCCTCTGTCCCGCTCCCTGCGCGATCTTAGCCCTTCCTCCTCCGCTCCCCTTTATGTGCCTACCTATCTCCCTCATCAGATCCCTCGCATCCACGCCCTCCACTCCGCTGAACGTTACCACCCTCACCTTCCCGCCGGGGCTCATGAGACAGCCCACGCACCCCCTTTCCGCCAGAGCCTCACCAAGCTTTATGAGCTCCTTCATGTCGGCGTCGAGGATCTCCGCCACTACCCTTATCGAGTCGAACTCCTCCGCCCTCTCCATCAGCATCTCCGCCTTGAGCTTGGCCATCTCCTCCTTGAGCCTCTCTATCTCCTTACCCCTCTCCTTCCACTCTTCGAAGAACCTTTCAACGGTCTCGGGCAACTTCAAAGGCTCCACCCTAAGTATCTCGCTCGCTTTTCTAAGAATGCTCTCCTGCTGTGCTATGTAGTCAAGAGAAGCCTCACCGGCGCAGAACTCGAACCTTATAACCCCGTCCTGAATCGACTCCACCTTGGTTATCTTGATCAGCCCTATCTCCCCCGTGCTGTTGCAGTGCGTTCCTCCGCAGGCCTGAACATCGTCCCCAACCCTCACTATCCTTATTTCCTTACCCGGCGGGACTCCTCCTTGGTAAAGCCTGAAACCGTACCTTCTCTCCGCCTCTATCCTGTCCATCCACTCCCAGCTTACGGGTTTGTTCGCAAGAACCTCCGCGTTGGCGAGCCTCTCTATCTCCCTAACCTCCTCCTCGCTCGGCCTCTTGTAATGCGTAACGTCCAACCTCGCCTTGCTGAACTCCTTTCTCGCTCCGGCCTGCCACACGTGAGGTCCGAGCTTCTTCCTCAAAACGTAGAGCAGTATGTGAGTTGCGGAGTGATGTCTCGTGTGCCTGAGCCTCCTCTCAGAATCTACGATCCCCCTCACCTTCGTCCCGACGGAGAACTTCGATGGATCCTCCACCTCGTGCAGCACAACCCCGTCCTCCTCGAAAACTGCGGTAACCCTTACCCTCTCTCCGTTAACGATCATATACCCGGTGTCGTAATCCTGCCCTCCGCTTTCGGGATAGAACGCGGATCTGTCGAGAATTACGAAACCACCTTCGATCCCCAAAACCTCGGCATCGAACTCGAAGAGCTTGGGGTTATCGTAGTATAGCCTTTCGGTCTTGGGATACTCCCCCTTAATGATCTTCTCCTTCCTCTTTCTCTCCGCCCTGACGTGTCTGCTCGCCAGTTCGGCGTAGAAGTCCTTCGGCATCTCCACCTCCACGCCCTTCTCCTCCGCTATCTTCACGACGAGCTCGGGCGGGATTCCGTGGGAATCGTAGAACTCCACCAAATCGTCCTTTCCGATTCTCTTCTTCCTCTGAATTACCCTCTCAACGAGCTTCGTTCCCTTGGCTATCGTCCTTCTGTACCTCTCCTCCTCGAGCTCGAGTATCTCCTGAACTATCTCCATGGGAACCTCGAACTCGAACACCTTAAGCGATCTCCTGTGTAGTTCGACGAGATCGAACAACTTTAATTCGAGCTCGAGCTCCTCAGCGAGCCTCAGGCTCCTCCTTATCATCAGCCTCGCCAAATATCCCGCTCCGGCGTTGGACGGAACCAAGCCGTCTCCGAGCATGAACAGAATGCACCTACTGTGATCGGCCAGAGCGTAGACCCTCTCCATCGGAACTACGACCCTTTCGAGTTCCTCGATACCTATTCCAAGCCTCTCAGCCACCTGTTTTCGCATCTGAATTAGCTTCTCTCCCCTCAACTCCCCCATTATTCCTGCGAGCTTGGAGCTCTCCGCTATTATCCTCTCCGCTTCCTCGTCCATCTCCGGAACGTTGGAGTTCTCGACTATCTCTCTCACTACGTCTGGAAATATAGCATCGTAAACGGTGGGAGTTCCCTGACTCGCCCATACGAACCTCTCCAACCCGTACCCCGTATCGACGATGTAGTTCTCCATCTTCCTGAACCTCGATCCCTTGAGCTCTATCTCTCCGTTCTCGTCCTCGACGAGGTTCATGAACACCAACGTCGCGAGCTCTATCCCTCCCACTATCGCCTCCAAGCAAGGCCCCGCGTTCCCTCCCCCGACCCAAGGCTCCTCCTTGTAAACTATCCTCTCCTTCGGAACTCCGAGCTCCTCCAGCAGTTCCGTGCAGTACTGCACAGTTTCGTTCTTCCAGTAAACGTGCTTGTCCGGATAGTTGAAGGCGTGATGCGCCATCATCTCGAACAGGGTCAGATGCCTCCCTGTCCTTCCTACGGAGTCGAGGTCGTCCATTCTGATGCAGGGCTGGGAGATTGTGAGCGGGTTCGCTGGAGGTGGCGCCACGCCCGAGGTTACGAAGGGCTGAAAATCCGCTATCGACGCTATGGTTAGGTAGATGTCGTCCCTCCACCTCGCTACTACCGGATACCTCTCCACCCTCTCGTGTCCCCTCTTCTCGAAGAATCTCAGGTAGAACTCCCTCATCTCGTCCAGCGTGAACCTCCTCTTGAATATCGGATTCCCTATGAACTCGTAGCTACCGCACGGAGGATCTCCGCAGACCTCCCTACTCTCGTCGGCAGTCCAGAAGTGCTTTCCGCAGATGGGGCACCTTTTCCTGACGAA
>CAZQJR010000124.1:0-8481 GCA_964592825.1 uncultured archaeon
TCCTTCGGAACCGCGAAGAGGCCGAAGGGGTAGTTCTCCCTTAGGTCTTCCTTGGTCGTGAACGGAAGCTTCGCCAAATCCTCCAACCTTCTAACGTCGTCAGGGTGAACCCCCGCCTCCCTGAACCTCCTTCTGTAGAACGGAACGTTATCGTAAGCGTGCCTAACGACCCACCTCAACCTCTTCAGCTGTATCTCCTCGAGCTCCTTCCTCGGCAGAATCTCCTCCTTCTGCCAGTATTTGTCATCGTATGGCATAGTGGGAGGTTTCCCGCTGTGTTTAAATACGTTGTTCGTAGCTCCATTCGATGAAATTTACACCGGAGAAGGCGGTGATTATCGAGGACACCGCAGTCATCGCTGATCTTCATTTGGGTCTTGAGAACGTGCTGGGGGATGTTCCGAGGATCCAGATAGCGGAGATAGTAGACTCGGTGAGGGAGTTGGTGGAGCGATACGAAGTGGAGAGGTTGGTGGTGGCTGGGGATCTGAAGCACGAGTTCAGCAGAAACCTTCCTTACGAATGGAGGGACGTGGAGGAGTTCATAAGGGTAACGAGGGATGTCGAACTCGTGGTGGTTAGGGGAAACCACGACAACTACCTCGCAACCATACTAACGAAGTACGGGATCGAGCTCGTGGATCGCTACGATATCCATGGATGGACGATAGTTCACGGCCATAAACCCTGCGATGCGGATAGAATCGTAATGGGTCACGAACATCCGGCGATAAAGATCAGATTCGATGGCACCGTGTACAGATATCCGTGTTTTTTGAGGGTAAGAGGTCGTGTGATCGTTCTTCCAGCGTTCTCACCTCTCGTTCCCGGAACCGATGTACTTTCAAGAGATCGGTTCATCTCACCCATTCTCGCGAACGTTAAGGATGAGGAGATAGAGGTATTCGCGGTCGACGACGATGTCGTCCCCCTCGGAATTTTGGCGAACCTAAGAAGGGTGTTGGAGGGACAAAACCTATAAATAGTAATTATCATCATCATTATATTGATGGCGCCCGTCGGAAGGCACGATCCCAAGGTGCTCACGATAGCGTTGGGATCCTTCATATTCGGATGTGAGGCTTTGGTCATGATTCTGCTGGGAGAAACACCCACACTCACGCTCGTGGATTCGGTTCTACTCCTTCTCATAGTCAGTCCCGCCCTGTACGTACTTTACACAGAATCCAAGAGGAGAATTGAGTTCGAGAGGGAGGTTGAGAAGGAGAGGAATCTGTTCAAACACATATTCGACAGCGCTGGAGAGGGTGTTTGCCTGATCTCTTCCGACTACACCATAGTTATGGCCAACAGAAGACTCGAAGAGCTCGTAGGAAAGGGCGACCTCGTGGGTAGAAAGTGTTACGAGATATGCCCTTGCGAGAGCTGTGGAACCGAAGACTGTGCGGTGAACAGGGTCTTGAACACGGGAAGCGTAGTTTCGCTCGAAAAGAGGGCTAAGGTCGGTAACAGGGAGGTGTGGTTCGGGATAACCTCCGCCCCCTTCAGGGATGTGAATGGAAGAATAGTCGGAGTCGTGTCCTTCATCAGGGATAGGACGGAGAGAAAGAAGCTTGAGGAGAACCTCAAAAGATCCAAGGAGGAGTTAGAAAGACACGCTAAGTTGTTAGAGGAGCAGAAGAGGAAGCTTGAAGAACAGTACGAGATGCTCAGAGAGAGGGAAAAGAGAGAAAGACTTCAGATGGAGCTTTTATCTACGTTGAATTCCGTGGATGTGGCATATATAGCTAAGAACTCCATAAAAAAGCTCGTAAAAATAGCGAACGGTTTGCTCGGAGCGGTATACGTTTTCGACGATGAGAAGGGGGATCTGAGATGTTATGCAACGTACTCGGTAGACGATAGAGCGATAGAGAGGATTTCTTCGAGCGGATTTCCAAAAGAGGTTTACGAGAGAAACGAGATTATGTCGTTCGAGGACGACTTGGAGGTCGATTTTGGGATCGGCAGAATGAGGCTTGGATGGGTTCTTGGATTACCCCTCACGTTCCAAAAGAAGAGGCTCGGTTGCATAGTGCTCGGAGGAAACGAAGAAACCGATTTAGAACTGTTACGATCGTGCGTGAGCGCCATAGCATCGGCCATAAACAACGCTCTGACCTACAGGCTCATTCAGTTACAGGCCAAGCAGTTGGAGGAGATGAACAAGGAGCTCGTAAAGGCGAACAGGCTGAAGGATGAGTTTCTGGCCAACGTCAGCCACGAGCTCAAGACACCTCTCAACTCCATCATAGGCTTCACCAACATAATGCTGAAGAGGGAGAGCGACGAAAAGAAGAGGAGATACCTCGAAAAGATATTGAGAAACGCCCAACACCTTCTAAACCTCATAAACGATCTTTTGGATCTGTCGAAGATAGAGGCGGGAAAGATAGAGATTCGAATGAAACCCACAAACCTTACGAAGCTCGTGGAGGAGTGCGTGGAGAGTTTGAGACCTCAGGCGGAGTCAAAAGGACTCTACCTCAAATTCGAAGCGGTTGAAGACATTCTCATAGAGACGGATCCCGATAGGGTTAGACAGATCCTGCTCAACTTATTGAGCAACGCAGTTAAGTTCACCGAGAAGGGTGGGATCACTGTCAAAATGGAGACGGATGACGGGTTCGTGAAGATTCACGTGATCGACACGGGAGTTGGAATTCCAAAGGATAAGATCGAGAAGATATTCGACAAGTTCGTTCAAGTTGGAGAAAAGAGGGCCGGCGGTACGGGACTCGGTCTGACCATATCCAAGAAGTTGGCGGAGCTCTTGGGCGGAAGGATTACCGTGGAAAGCGAGGTCGGAAAGGGTAGCGTATTCACCCTCTGGCTACCCCTAAGGAGGGTCGATAGGGTTGAGGAGGAGGACAAGGACGCCTTCGTTAGGGAGGGACTGGGTAAGGTGAGGGGCAAAACCGTTCTGATAGTTGACGACGATGAGGATGCGATAGAACTTCTTAAAAACTATATCGGGAACGACTTCAACGTTATCGTCGCCAAGAGCGGTGAGGACGCTCTGAGAGTGGCCAAGGAGAGAATGCCCGATCTAATCCTGCTCGACATAGTGATGCCCGGAATGGATGGATGGGAGGTTTTAAAGCGTCTGAAGTCGGACAGGGATACCGCGGACATACCGGTGGTCATAGTGAGCATAGTTGCCGAGAAGAGAAAGGGTCTATACTTGGGTGCGGTGGATTGCCTTACGAAACCGGTTTCAAAGGAGGAACTGCTTTACACACTCGTAAGGGCTCTCAGAAGGTACGAATGCGGTAAGGTTCTCGTCGTCGATGACGATGAGGACTTCCTTCAAACGATGGTGGAGATGCTGAAGGACAAATGCAGGGAGATAAGAACGGCGAGGAACGGTGTAGAGGCTCTGATGATTCTCAAGGAGTTCAAACCCGATGTTATATTCCTCGACCTAATGATGCCCGTGATGGACGGGTTCAAGTTTTTGGAGATCGTTAAGGGAAAGGATGGGTTGAGGGATATACCCATAGTCATAGTCACCGCGAAGGATCTGAACGATGAGGAAAAGGAGATCTTAAAGCAAAGAACCGTGGCGATTCTGAATAAAACTCCTCACTTGGAGGAGGAGATAGCGGAGGAGTTGAGGAGGATCTGCGGAGGAAAGGGTTAAATTTGTTCGACGCGATATTGGTGCGATGGACGTAAAGAAGATGAAAATAATGGTCGTCGACGACAATGAGGATAACTTGGATCTTGTGGAAGCGATACTCGAATCTGAGGGTTATGAGAATATAATCAAAGCGAAATCGGCCGAGGAGATGTTCGAATTACTCAGGAAAGGGGAAAAGCCCGATCTAATTCTTCTGGACGTGATGATGCCCGGAATGGACGGATTCACCGCATGCAAGATCCTCAAGGAGAGCGATCGATGGAGGGACATACCGGTAATAATGGTCACCGCGAAGTCCTCACCGGAGGATCTCAAAAGGGGATTTGAGGTGGGTGCGATCGACTATATAGAGAAACCGATCTCCGACGTCGAGCTCGTCGCGAGAGTGGAATCCGCCTTGAAGACGAAGCTCGAACTCGACAGGTACAAGTTGAGGGATGTCGAAACCGCACACGTGTTTAGACTAATAAGGGACGCCATGCAGTCCAACGAGAGAAAGATAGAGCTGATAGAGGAAATAATGGAGGATATGGAGAGATCGAACGTTCCCGAGAGGGTTAAAGAGAGGGTTTTGGGAGAGCTGAGGAGAATCAGGGAGGAGTGTCTTGAGGAGAAGAAGATCTTGGAGAACGTTTTGGGGGGATTGTTCTGATAACGGACAAGCTTTCAAAGCTCTTGGACGAGATTCTCCACTCGATGGAGATAATAGACGAATTGGAGAGAGAGCTCGGGAGGGAGGAGTTGAGGAAGCTTAAGGAGATTGAGAAGATGCACGCAAGGATAGTTTCATCACTCATATCCGATCTTCACGTTTCTTCAGAGGAGACCTACGTTCCAAAAAGAGGAGAGAGCGTTCTTTACGTTTTTTCCGTCTCACGCTATCAGGATAGCGCCAAGGATGTCGTTAAGGAATTTTCTAAGTTTTACAGGGTGCTCGTCATATCGATCTCAAGACCGTGTGAGGAGTTTGGGGGTATCGAGTGTTTGGAGCACAGCATAGAGAGGAGGAACGAAAATCAGTTCTCATCAATTCCGGAGGTGATGATCCTTCTCGACAGATACGAGGAGATCGAGCTGATAGTTCTCGATTCCCTTCCAGCCCTATCCGTAATATCAAACGAGGGAGAGCTGAAGAAGTTCATATACTATCTGATGAAGAAGACGAAGGAGGCCAAAAGGGGACTGGCGATATTCACGATAGAAGGGACGATCCCTTCGGAAATCGAGGCCTTCGTGGCGACCCTATGCAACAAGACCATCGATCTAAAATAGATCAACCCTTTCGTGCACGACCATTCCCGTTGGCGTTATGGAATAGGGCTTCGGAGTTCTCGAATGCTTCGATCTTCTCATCTTAACAATCTCCACCGCGTAAATGCTCTCTTTGAAGTTCCCAGTTGGTATTCTCCTCAACGCTATCACCCCATCCGCTATGTACTCTATGATACCGTATTTGCTCGAATTCGGATTGTTCTTGTCGGCTTCGGTGGTGAACATAGCTGTTATACCCGATCTCTTCACTATCTGCCTCAAAACCGATAGGGCGTTCCATCTTTCCCTCTCATCGAAGAGGGATTCGAGCACGCTTATGGTGTCAACAACCATCCTCTTGGCGTTCAACTTCTCTATGAGTATGGAAAGATCGTTTTCTATCTTTTCGAGCGATCTCTTCACGTCTATAGCTTCAAGCCTAACTATTTCGAGTTGCTTACCGACGTAACCTCTCATATCCATTCCGAATCCCTCCGCATCCTGCAGTATGCTCTCCTCGTCCTCGTCGAAGCTTATGTATATGCAGTTCTCCCCCCTCTTCAGCCCCTCGTAGACGAAATGGAGGGCCAAAGTCGTCTTCCCCGTTCCGTAAGTACCCACGACCACGACTATATGGCCCATGGGAATCCCGCCGTTAAGCATCTCATCTAACCCCTTCACTCCGGTGGAGAGTCGCTCCATGAGTGTATCACCTCATATTATCCTAACGACGCTCGATATAGAAAAACCGTTTACGGGATCCACCTTCGTCTCATAGGCTCCAATACCCTCGACCTCGAGCGTCGGGAGGACGCCCAACAGCTTCTTTATGTACATCATCCTCTTCCTCGTCAGTTGATCGGTCTTCCATTCGAACACTAGTACCCCATCCCCAACGTTCAGGAGTTCCTCCTGTCTTCCCCTTTCCAAAACATCCTTAACGAGAGTAGTGTAAAGTATTAGGTCGTTTCTCCTTATGAACAGTTTTAAACCCAAGAGGAAGTCTATCAGATCCTTCCAAGAAATCTCCTCTCCGCAAAGTCTCACGAGGTCGGTGAGGGAATCGAGGTAACAGACCCTATATCCCTTGAGATCTTCGAAAAAGGATATGAGCTCCTTTAAAATACCCCTTTCCCCCCTCCTAAATCCCCTAAAGGAGACCTCCGGATTTATCCAAGATATGGGAACTATGGAGTTCGAAAAGTAACTCTCCGCAAAGCTCTCAAACCTTATCCTATCCACGAGCTCGTCCAAATCCTTTCTTCCGGGAAAGTACAACTCGATCTCCCTTTTGAAATCCTCCTCGGTTTTCGTGAGGGAAACGTAACATGACCCATCGTTGTTTACCAACGTAGTCATCGCAAACTCCGTTCCGCCCGCTCCGACCTCTTCGAGCAGTACAACGAGCGATCCTGTGTATATACCACCCACCTTGTCGTCAAAGAACTCGACGCCCGTTGGAATCTTTTCGGTCATCCTAATCACCAATAATAATCATCACCATAAACTTATTTAACGTTATCGACACCACAAACCGTTTTAAATGAAGGGTGAAACGTTTAGCGATGGATTACGAGGAGATCGGTCTTAGGGTTGGAATAGAGATCCACCAGCAGTTGGACACGAAGCACAAGCTGTTCTGCAAATGTCCGACGGTTCAAAGGGACGTGGAGGAATCGAACTTCGAGTTCTTCCGCTACTTGAGGCTTAAGAGGAGCGAGATCGGGGAGGAGGACAGGGCTGCGAAGGAGGAGGTCATGAGGAGCAGGAAGTTCGTTTACAAGTCCTACGATACGACGTGTTTGGTTGAGGCGGACGAGGAGCCTCCGAGGGAGCTCAACACCGAGGCTCTCGAGATAGCCATTCTGATAGGCAAGATGCTCAACATGGAGTTCGTGGACGAGGTTCACGTGATGCGTAAGATAGTCATCGACGGTAGCAACACGACCGGATTTCAGAGAACCGCTTTGATAGCTTTCGACGGGTGGATAGAGGTGGAAGGGAAGAAGATAGGGATAGCGACGCTTTGCTTGGAGGAGGAGGCTTGCAAGAAGGTGGAGGATAAGGGGAGCGTCGTCGTCTATTCCCTCGACAGGTTGGGGATACCTCTGGTGGAGATAGGCACTAAGCCCGACATAAACACGCCCGAGATGGCGAAGGCGGTTGCGAAGAAGCTCGGAATGATACTCAGATCCACTGGCAGGGTGAAGAGGGGTTTGGGAACTATAAGGCAGGACGTTAACATCTCGATAAGGGACGGTGCGAGGATAGAGATAAAGGGAGTTCAGGATCTGGACATCCTCGACAGGATAGTGGAGTACGAGGTGATAAGACAGCTGAACCTCCTCAAAATAAGGGACGAGCTTAGGGAAAGGAAAGCCGAGGTGGTTGAGAGGATATTCGACGTCACGGACGTATTTTCGAACACGAAGTGCAAGGTCTTGGCGAGGGCGATAAAGGGAGGGGGGAGGGTAAAGGCGATCCTGCTGAAAGGTTTCGCGGGAATAGTGGGAAGGGAGATACAGCCGGGTAGAAGGCTCGGAACGGAATTCGCGGACATAGCGAAGACCTTCGGTTTGGGAGGGGTGTTCCATACGGACGAGCTTCCGAAATACGGTATAAGCGAGGAGGAGGTCGCCGAATTAAGGAAGAAGGTGGGAGCAGGGGACGGGGATGCGGTGGTGATCGCGTGCGGGGAGGAGATGAGGGTGGACAGGGCGCTCGGAAGGATAATCGAGAGAGCCAAGTACTGCTTGGTGGGCGTGCCGGAGGAGACGAGGAAGGCGAACGAGGACGGCACGACTTCCTACCTCAGACCCCTCCCCGGAGCGGCGAGGATGTATCCTGAAACGGACGTTCCTCCGGTCAGGATAACGGAGGACATGCTCGAAGTTGAGGTTCCGGAGCTCATAGAGGATAGAGCCAAGAGGTACGTGGAAAGGTACGGGTTGAGCTACGACTTGGCCTACACGATCGCGGATTCGGAGCATCACTCCCTGTTCGAAGAGTACGCCGAAAAGATACCACCCACGATCGTGGCGAGGATCCTCCACATAGTCCCGTCGGAGCTCAGGAAGGAGGGATACGACGTCGATAGGCTCGAGAGAAGACACTTCGAAACCGCTTTGAAGCTCGTTGCGGATGGAAAGATAGCCAAGGAGGGGGCTGAGGAGGTTTTGAAGATTTTCTGCAGGAATCCGGACGCGAGCGTCGAGGATATAATCACATCCCTAAGCGGAGCCGAGGATCTCGAAGAGTTCATCGCGAGGCTCGTTGATGAGAAGGAGGATCTCATAAGGGAGAGGGGTGAACACGCGTTCAAACCCCTCATGGGGTTGGTCATGAAGGAGTTCAGGGGAAGGGTGGACGGAAAGATCGTCGCGGAGAAGCTCATGGATGCTATAAGGAGGAAGCTGTCCTCCTAACCTCTATCGCCTTCCCCTTCCCCAACTCCACCATTTCTTCGCCCGACATTACCGCCCTTCCGACTCCGAAAACGGAATCGTTGTAGAAGACGACCACGTCGTTGGGTCTTATCCTCTCGTCCGCCTCCTCCACTCCGGCGGCGAAAATCGTCCCCTTCGGTA
>CAZQJR010000125.1:0-11131 GCA_964592825.1 uncultured archaeon
AAAAAGATTTATATCGATATCTCATCCATTTACGCTGAGGGCTCGTAGCTCAGCCAGGTAGAGCGACGGGCTTTTAACCCGTCGGTCGCGGGTTCAAATCCCGTCGAGCCCGCTCACAATCCTTCGGTGGTGGGGTATGAAGTTTAGGCTGCAGGATCACATACTCGTTCCGAAGCACGAGGTTTTAAGTAAGGAGGAAGCTGAGGAGGTTCTGAGGACTCTCGGCGTGAAGCCGGAGCAGTTACCGAAGATAAGGGAAGACGATCCCATAGCCAAGGAAATAGGAGCTAAGGTGGGCGACATAGTCAGGATAATCAGAGAGAGCCCGACCGCAGGAAAATCCATAGCCTACAGGCTCGTAATTCCGCCTTCGATAAAGTCGAGCAAGATCCTGAAGGAGGAGGAAAAGGAGGAAGTCGAGGAGGAAGTGGAAGGGGAAGAAGAGTAAATTATGAAACGTATCGTTTTTGGACGAATAAGTTTAAATTTCCGAACTTTTAAGTTAGCCCACTTCAGGTGGTGGTCATGTTAGACAGGAGGGTTTTGGCGAGAGCCTACTTCACGCACGACAGGCTCGTCAAGCATCAGATAGACTCGTTTAACAGATTCTTGGATGAGGGACTGCAGAGGGTGATAGACGAGCAGAAGGTAATCGAGCTGGACATCCCCGACACCTACGTAAAGCTGGGGAAGGTTTGGGTTGAGAAACCTATAGTAAAGGAGGCGGACGGTTCGAGGAGGAAGCTTTTCCCCGCGGAAGCGAGGCTGAGGAACCTTACCTACGCCGCCCCGATATACTTGGAGGCGCAGATCGTGGACGAGGGGAGGGAGTTGGAGGAGGAGGTAGTCGAGATAGGGATGCTCCCGATAATGCTCAAGTCCAAAGCCTGCAACCTGAATGAGGTCGAAGACGTTACCAAGGTCGGGGAGGATCCTTTGGATCCGGGCGGGTACTTCATAATAAACGGTAGCGAGAGGGCTCTGATGACGCTCGAAGATCTCGCCCCCAACAAGATATTGCTCGAAAAGGAGGAGAGATACGGCGAGGAGGTGGAGGTTGCGAAGTGCTTCAGCCAGAGAGCGGGTTACAGAGCGCTTGTGGTAGTTGAGAGAACTAAGGGGAACGTTCTCGAAGTCACTTTCCCCCAGCTTCCCAAGCCTATCCAGTTCGTCGTTCTGATGAAGGCTTTGGGCGTTGAAACGGATCAGGAGATCATTGAGATGGTCAGCACGAATCCGGAGATAGTCAAGTTCATGCTCGAAAACGTCGAGGTTGCGGAGGTCGAGACTCAGGAGGAGGCGATAGAGTACATAGGAAGGAGGGTGGCTCCGGGGCAGAGCAAGGAGTACAGGATTCAGAGGGCGAATCAGGTGTTGGATCAGTACTTCCTTCCCCATCTGGGAGTTGAGCCCGAAGCGAGAAGGGCTAAGGCGTTCTTCTTGGCGAGGATGGCCGAGATGGTATTCGAACTCCACCTCGGCCTCAGAAGAGAGGACGACAAGGATCACTACGCAAACAAGAGGCTGAAGCTGGCTGGAGATCTAATGGAGGAGATATTCAGAGTCGCACTTCTGAGGCTGATAAAGGACGTTAAGTATCAGCTTGAAAGGGCGAAGGCGAGGGGTAGGCCTCTGAAGATGACCACCGCCGTGAGGGCGGACGTTCTTACGGATCGAATCATGCACCCCATGGCCACCGGAAACTGGGTTGGTGGAAGGACGGGAGTTTCCCAGCTTATAGACAGGCACAACTACATGTCCGTTCTATCCCACCTAAGGAGGGTTATCTCTCCGCTTTCAAGATCACAGCCTCACTTCGAGGCGAGAGATCTTCACCCGACTCAGTGGGGTAGGGTCTGCCCGAACGAAACCCCAGAAGGACCCAACTGTGGATTGGTCAAGAACTTCGCGCAGTATGCCGAAGTTAGCGTGGGAACGAAGGAGGAGGAAGTCAAGAGGATATTGTTCAATTTGGGGGTAGAACCGATAAGGGGTGGTTGATTTGGAGAGGAGGTGTAGGGTTTACGTTAACGGTGCTCTCATAGGCTTTGTTGACGACGGAGAGAAATTGGCAGAGCAGATAAGGGAGTTGAGGAGGCAGGGGAAGGTATCGATTCAGGTTAACGTGGCCTACTATCCCGACTCGAACGAGGTTAGGATAAACACCGACGCCGGAAGGGCGAGGAGACCTCTGATTGTTGTTAAGGACGGAAAACCGCTCGTTACCGAGGAGGACATAGAGAAACTCAAGAGGGGGGAGATAACCTTCGAAGATCTGGTCAAACAGGGTAAGATAGAGTACCTCGACGCCGAGGAGGAGGAGAACGCTTACATTGCGGTGAACGAGGAAGACCTAACCCCGGAGCACACGCACCTCGAACTCGATCCCTCTCTAATAGCGGGAATATGCTTGGGTTCTATCCCCTATCCAGAACACAACGCGTCTCCGAGGAACACGATGGGGGCGGCGATGATAAAGCAGAGCCTCGGCCTGCCCTACTCCAACTTGGCTTGGAGGGCAGATACGAGGGGGCATCTCCTCCACTACCCCCAGATACCGATCGTAACCACCGACACCCAGAGGGAGATCAAATACGACGAGAGGCCATCAGGCCAGAACTTCGTCGTCGCGGTGCTGAGCTACGAGGGATACAACATCGAGGACGCGCTCATATTCAACAAGGGTAGTATAGACAGGGGTTTGGCGAGGTCGCACTTCTTCAGGACTTACGAGGCCGAGGAAATCAGATACCCCGGAGGGCAGGAGGACAGATTTGAAATCCCGCCGGCGGACGTTTCCGGTTACAGGGGAGCGGAAGCATATATGCATCTCGACGAGGACGGGCTCGTGCATCCGGAAACCGAAGTCGGGCCGGACGATGTCCTAATAGGCAAGACCTCGCCACCGAGGTTCTTGGAGGAGCCCAAATTGGGAATAAGTCCGCAGAAGAGGAGGGAGACGTCCGTTTGCATGAGGAGCAACGAGAAAGGAATCGTGGATGCGGTATTCCTTATGCAGTCCGAAAGCGGTTCGAAGCTGGCGAAGGTGAGGGTCAGGGATCTTAGGATTCCGGAGCTCGGGGACAAGTTCGCATCGAGACACGGGCAGAAGGGAGTGATAGGTCTGATAGTGCCCGAAGAGGACATGCCTTGGACGGAGTCTGGGATAGTTCCAGACATGATCATAAACCCCCACGCCATTCCATCGAGAATGACCGTCGGGCACGTTTTGGAGATGATCGGAGGGAAGGTGGGGTGCTTGGAAGGTAGGAGGATCGACGGAACGATATTCCACGGAGAGAAGGAGTGGGATCTAAGGAAGGCTTTGGAGAAGTTCGGGTTCGTTCACACGGGCAAGGAGGTCATGTACGACGGAATAACCGGAAAGAGATACGTGGTGGACATATTCGTCGGCGTAATCTACTACCAGAAGCTCTACCACATGGTTTCGAGCAAGATTCACGCCAGAAGCAGGGGGCCGGTGCAGATCCTGACGAGACAGCCCACGGAGGGAAGGGCGAGGAAGGGTGGTTTGAGGTTCGGAGAGATGGAGAGGGACGTGCTCATAGGACACGGTGCGGCGTTGTTGCTAAAGGACAGGTTGCTCGAGGAGTCGGACAAGATAGAGGTTTGGGTTTGCGGAAACTGCGGACACATCGCCACCTACGATTACAGGAGGGGGACCGCCTACTGCCACGTTTGTGATGACGACAGCAACATACACAAGGTCGAGATGAGCTACGCTTTCAAGCTTCTGCTCGACGAGCTCAAGTCCATGATGATAGCTCCGAGGTTGATTTTGGGAGATAAGGCGTGAGGTGATTTTATGATCCCCAAGAGGATTAAGGCAATAAGGTTCGAGGTTTTAAGCCCTCAGGAAATTAGGAGGATGAGCGTCGCCAAGATAATCACACCCGAAACTTACGACGATGACGGTTTTCCGATAGACGGTGGCCTAATGGATCTAAGGCTCGGCGTCATAGACCCGGGTCTCAGGTGTAAGACCTGCGGAGGTAAAGCGGGGGAGTGCCCCGGCCACTTCGGACACATAGAGCTCGCAGCACCCGTCATCCACGTAGGTTACGCGAAGCTAATAGCGAAGATTCTTAACGCGATATGCAGGGAGTGCGGAAGGCTCAGGCTGAAGGACAGCATCAGGGACAAGTACATAGAGATGATCGAGGAGAGAAAGAGACTCGGTCAAGATTACGAGGAGATCGTGAAGGAGGTGTACAGAAGGGCGAAAGCGGTAAAGAAGTGTCCGCACTGCGGTGCGGAACAGGTGGAGGTGAAGTTCGAGAAACCGACGTTCTACTACGAGGGCGAGCACAGGCTAACGCCGAAGGATATCAGGGAGAGGTTGGAGAAGATCCCGGACGAAGATCTCCCCGCTCTGGGATTGAATCCTAAGGCGGTAAGGCCGGAGTGGTTCGTGCTTACGGTTTTGCCCGTCCCTCCCGTTACAGTCAGACCCTCCATAATACTCGAAACCGGACAGAGGAGCGAGGACGACCTGACCCACAAGCTCGTGGACATAATAAGGATAAATCAGAGGTTCTTGGAGAACAAGGAGGCCGGAGCTCCCCAGCTGATCCTCGAAGACCTCTGGGAGCTACTGCAGTATCACGTTACGACCTACCTCGACAACGAGGTGAGCGGAATTCCTCCTGCAAGGCATAGAAGCGGTAGGCCGCTGAAGACGCTCGCCCAAAGGCTAAAGGGAAAGGAGGGTAGGTTCAGAGGGTCTCTGTCCGGAAAGAGGGTGAACTTCTCCGCGAGAACCGTAATTAGTCCCGATCCATGCCTGAGCATAAACGAAGTGGGGGTTCCCAAGGTAATCGCGGAGGAGCTCACCGTTCCCCTATACGTTACCGAGAGGAACATCGATGAGGCCAGAGAATACATCCTAAGGACGGAGCATCCAAAGGCCAACTACGTGATAAGGCCGGACGGAAGAAGGATAAGGGTGATGGACACGAACAGGGAGGAGTTGGCGGAGAAGATAGAGCCGGGGTGGATAGTTGAAAGACAGCTAAAGGACGGGGACATAGTCCTATTCAACAGACAGCCCTCGTTGCATAGGATGAGCATTATGGCTCACTACGTCAGGGTTCTGCCTTACAAGACGTTCAGGCTCAATCCGGCTGTATGCCCACCGTACAACGCCGACTTCGACGGAGACGAGATGAACCTGCACGTGCCACAGAGCTTGGAGGCGCAGGCTGAAGCGAAGATTCTGATGGCGGTTCAGGAGCACATCCTCAGCCCGAGGTTCGGAGGGCCGATCATCGGAGGAATACACGATCACATATCCGGCCTTTACCTGCTCACGAGGGGGGAGAGGAGGTTTACGAGGGAGGAGGTGATGACGCTCATAAGACCGCTGAAGGTGAAGGAGCTACCACCGCCTAAGTACGTCGAAGACGGCAAGGAGTATTGGACTGGGAAGCAGATATTCAGCTTAATTCTACCGGACATAACGCTCGAATTCAAGGCGGAGATCTGTCAGGGATGCGACGAGTGTAAGAAGGAGGAGTGTCCCTACGACGCTTACGTAATCATAAAGAACGGAGAGCTCGTGAGGGGAACAATCGACGAGAAGGCGGTGGGGGCGTTCAAGGGAATCGTAATAGATGAGATAGTCAGGAAGTTCGGAACGGAAAGGGCTAAGGAGTTCATAGACGACATGACCCAGTTAGCGATAAGAGCGATAATGCTCTCGGGATTCACGATAGGGATAGACGACGAGGACATCCCCGAGGAGGCGATAGAGCAGATAAAGGAGGTAATCGCCGAAGCTGAGAGGAGGGTGGAGGAGCTGATCAGGGCTTACAGAGAGGGCAATTTGGAGCCGATGCCGGGAAGGAGCTTGGAGGAGACGCTCGAGATGATGATCATGAGGGAGCTGGGTAAGGCGAGGGATCAGGCGGGTAAGATCGCGGGAAGGTTCTTGGGTATGGACAACCCCGCCGTGATAATGGCGGTAAGCGGAGCGAGGGGATCTATGCTCAACCTGACCCAGATGGCGGCATGCATCGGACAGCAGTCCGTGAGGGGTGAGAGGATCAAGAGGGGATACACGTACACGAACAGAACGCTTCCGCACTTCAAGCCCGGCGACCTGAGCGCCAAAGCAAGGGGGTTCGTTGAGAGTAGTTATAAGAGGGGTCTGAATCCGATAGAGTTCTTCTTCCACGCCATGGGTGGAAGGGAGGGATTGGTGGACACCGCCGTCAGAACTTCGCAGTCCGGTTATCTGCAGAGGAGGCTCATAAACGCCCTCCAAGACCTGAAGGTAGAATACGACGGGACGGTTAAGGAGCAAACCTCCGACACGCTCGTCCAGTTCAGATACGGTGAAGACGGTGTGGATCCGATGAAGAGCTTCAGGGGTAAGGCGGTCGATATAGACAGGATAATAAAGGAGGTTTTGGCGGAGAGGGGGTGATTTTTTATGAATTACGATGACCTCCTCAAGGATCAGCCCCTTCCCCCCAAGGTTAAGGAGGAGATAAAGAGGAAGTTGGAGGAGGTAGGGGCGGACGAGGAGGTGGCCAAGAAGGTAATAGAGAGGTGCGTTCAGGCCTACTTCCGCAACCTTATGGAGCCCGGCGAGGCTGCCGGAATAGTTGCAGCCCAGTCCATAGGAGAGCCCGGAACTCAGATGACGATGCGTACTTTCCACTACGCTGGAGTCGCTGAGATAGACGTTACGCTCGGTCTTCCGAGGCTAATTGAGATCTTGGACGTCAGAAAGCATCCGTCAACGCCCATGATGACTATAAGGCTGTTGCCCGAATACGCGAAGGACAGGGCGAAGGCGAGGGAGGTGGCGAACAGAATCGAGGCCACTTACGTGCTCGACGTAGCGGACATAGTCACCGACATAACGAGGCTGAGGATAGTGATAGTTCCCGATCCGAAGAAGATGGAGAAGAAGGGGCTGACGCTGAACGAGATAAAGAAGAAGTTGGAGAAGAAGCTCAAGATGGATATAGAGGAGGAGGACGGAAAGCTTATAATCCAGATCCCGCCCGATGTTGATAAGCCATACAAGACGCTGATGGACACGTTCGACAGGCTTAAGAAGGAGGTAATAGCGGGGATAAAGGAGATAAGGAGGGTCATAGTCAGAAGGGAGGGCGACGAATACGTGCTCTACACCGAAGGCTCGAACCTCAAGAAGGTCATGAAGGTGAAGGGAGTCGATTTCACGAGGACGCTGACGAACAACATCTACGAGATATACGAGGTTTTGGGGATAGAGGCGGCGAGGAATGCGGTGATTAGAGAGGCTGTCGCTACGCTTGAGGAACAGGGTCTGGAGGTGGACATAAGGCACATAATGCTCGTCGCCGACGTCATGACGGCCGACGGTGAACTCAAGCAGATAGGAAGACACGGAGTCGCTGGAGAGAAGCAGAGCATACTTGCAAGAGCGGCATTCGAGATGACCGTAAACAACCTGCTCGAAGCTGCGGTTAGGGGAGAGGTGGACGAGTTGAAGGGTATTACGGAGAACATAATCGTCGGTCAGCCGATTAAGTTGGGAACGGGAGATGTTGAACTCGTGCTGAAGATGGGGGGTAGGAAATGAAGGTCGATCTTGAAAAGGCTTTGAGGAAGGCTTTGAGGACGGGAAAGGTTTACTTGGGAAGTAAGAGAACGATAAAGGCTCTGAGAAAGGGAGAGGCGAAGATGGTCGTCGTCGCCATGAACTGCCCGAAGGAGATCAGGGAGAAGATAGAGAAGGCGAATAGAGAGAAGGTGCCCGTGCTCGTATACGAAGGAACGAACATGGAGCTCGGGGCGATATGCGGAAAACCGTTCAGCGTAGCAGCGTTGGCGATAATCGAGGCTGGCGAGTCCGAGATACTTGAGGTCTGATACCATGGAGGTGAAGCTCTCGGCGGAGAGCATTCGTTACCTAACTCTTTTTGAGAGCCTAACCGGAGCGAGCGTCAAGGACTGCATAGTGCAGGACGACAAGGTGATATTCGTCGTAAGGAAGGGGGACATGGGAATAGCGATAGGCAGGGGCGGAATAAACGTAGAGAGGGCGAGGGAGCTAATAGGGAAGAAGATAGAGATAATAGAGCATTCGGACGACCCGGCGGAATTCATAGCCAACATATTCAAGCCGATAGACGTCAAGGTCAGGATAATCGAGAGGGGGGGCAAGAAGATAGCTCATATTAGCGTCAGTCCGCAGTACAAGGGCTTGGTAATTGGGAAGGGTGGGAAGAACATAAACAAGGCCAAGGAGCTTGCGAGGAGACACCACGACATAGACGACATAGTGGTCAGGTGAAAAGTTTAAAAAGTCATAGTCACCCTAATCGTTGGGAGGTGACGCTCATGGGATACGGGTTATTCGCGGCGAGGAAGCTTATAGAGAACAGGAAGAAGTTCAGGTGGAGCGATAGGAGATACGTGAGAAGGGTGCTCGAGCTAAAGGAGAAGTCGGATCCTCTCGAGGGCGCACCGCAGGCTAGGGGGATAGTTTTGGAGAAGATAGGGATCGAGGCGAGACAGCCGAACTCGGCCATCAGAAAAGCGGTGAGGGTGCAGTTGATCAAGAACGGTAGGCAGGTTACAGCATTCTGCCCCGGAGACGGAGCGATAAACTTCATCGACGAGCATGATGAGGTGATAATAGAGGGCATCGGCGGAAGGATGGGGAGGTCGATGGGAGACATCCCCGGAGTAAGATACAAGGTAGTGATGGTAAACGGAGTGTCCCTCAAGGAGCTCGTTAGGGGTAGAAAGGAGAAACCGCTCAGGTGATAGCATGAAGTACGGATTCACGAAGGAGGAACTGCTGGTATTCGGAAAGTGGGATCCGGAAGAGGTGGAGGTAAAGGATCCCGCGCTGAAGAACTACATCTGCTTGGAGCCGAGATACGTTATCCACACGCACGGAAGACACGCGAACGTTCCCTTCGCGAAGCAGAAGGTGTTCATAGTTGAAAGGCTGATAAACAAGGTGATGAGGAAGGGCAAGAACACGGGCAAGAAGATGCTGGCCTACGACATAGTCAGGCAGGCGTTCGAGATAATTCACCGCAAGACCAAGAAGAACCCACTTCAAGTTCTCGTTGATGCGATAATAAACGCCGGGCCGAGGGAGGAGGTAGTCAGGCTTAAATACGGTGGTATAGCGGTTCCGAAGTCCGTCGACACGTCGTCGCTTAGGAGGGTCGACGTAGCTTTGAGGAACATAGCGGAAGGGGCGAGGTTGGCTGCGTTCAAGTCGAAGAAGAGCATAGCGGAGTGCTTGGCCGACGAGCTCATAGCCGCTGCGAACAACGATCCCAAGAGCTACGCGGTTGCGAAGAAGGAGGAAGTCGAGAGGGTGGCGAAGTCCGCGAGGTAACCATTTTTTAATGGTCATTTTTATTTATAGAATTATATATGAGGTGGTGATTTATGGTTAGGGCGAAGAAGATGATCGACAAGATCAAGGAGTTGATGTGGAAACCGGAGCAGATCAGGAACATGGGAATCGTTGCTCATATAGATCACGGGAAGACGACTCTGAGCGATAACCTGTTGGCTGGAGCGGGAATGATCAGCGAAGAGCTTGCGGGGCAACAACTCTACTTGGACTTCGACGAGCAGGAGAAGGAGAGGGGTATTACGATAAACGCCGCCAACGTTTCGATGGTTCACGAGTACAAGGGCAAGGAGTACCTCATAAACCTCATCGACACTCCCGGGCACGTCGACTTCGGTGGAGACGTTACGAGGGCGATGAGAGCCGTTGACGGTGTAATAGTGGTGGTAGATGCGGTCGAAGGGGTGATGCCTCAAACCGAAACCGTGCTCAGACAGGCTTTGAGGGAGAACGTCAAGCCCGTGCTCTTCATAAACAAGGTGGACAGGTTGATCAGGGAGCTCGAGCTCACGCCCGATCAGATGCAGGAGAAGCTGATGAAGGTCATACTGGAGGTCAACAAGCTCATAAAGGCGATGAAACCCGACAAATACAAGGAGTGGATGCTGAAGGTCGAGGACGGTAGCGTAGCTTTCGGTTCCGCCCTTTACAAGTGGGCGGTGAGCGTTCCGGCGATGAAGGAGACGGGAGTGGGATTCAAGGAGGTTTACCAGTATTTGAAGGACGACAACTGGAAGGAACTGGCAAAGAGGTCACCTCTGCACAAAGTAGTGCTCGACATGGTAATAAAGCATCTGCCGAACCCGATAGAGGCTCAGAAGGAGAGGATAAAGACGATATGGAAGGGGGACATCAACAGCCCAGAAGGGCAGGCGATGGTCAACTGCGATCCCAAGGGGCCGGTGGCGTTGATGATCACGAAGATAATCGTAGATCCTCACGCCGGAGAGGTTGCAGTGGGTAGGCTTTTCAGCGGAACGTTGAAGCCGGGAATGGAGCTATACATAGTTGACAGGAAGGCCAAGAACAGGGTTCAGACCGTCGGGCTATTCATGGGACCTAAGAGGGTGGAGGTGCCGGAAGTTCCCGCGGGGAACATCGTGGCTGTAGTAGGTTTGAGAGACGCTGTAGCCGGTTCAACATGCTCAACGCTCGAGCACTTCGAGCCGTTTGAAGAGATCAAGCACATAAGCGAACCAGTCGTTACGATGGCCATCGAAGCTAAGAACCCGAGGGATCTGCCCAAGCTCATAGAGGTTCTTAGACAGTTGGCCAAGGAGGATCCAACGCTTCACGTAACGCTCAACGAGGAAACGGGAGAGCACCTGATAAGCGGAATGGGTGAGCTCCACTTGGAGGTTAAAGTTGAGAAGATAAGGAGGGAGAAGGGTATCGAAGTTATCACCTCACCGCCGATTGTAGTTTTCAGAGAGACCGTCACAACGACTTCGCCAGTAGTTGAGGGCAAATCGCCGAACAGACACAACAAGTTCTACATCGTCGTCGAGCCCCTGCCCGAAGACGTGATAAGGCTGTTCAAGGAGGAGAACATCGACATAAAGAAGGCCGACAAGAAGGAGTTGAGGAAGAAGTTGGTAGATGCTGGCTTGAGCAAGGAGGAAGCTGCCGGCATCGTTGACTACTACGAAGGAAACGTGCTGTGCGACGTGACGAAGGGTATTCAGTATCTGAACGAAACGATGGATCTGATAGTTCAGGGATTCAGGGAGGCGA
>CAZQJR010000126.1:0-10235 GCA_964592825.1 uncultured archaeon
TATCTGAAGATCAAGAGCTCCCCGGATCTAATAGTAAAGGCCGGGAAGGAGATTCCCGAATTCTTAATCTGGCAGAGCATATACAGCGAGCTTTATTTCGTGGACGTGGATTGGAGGAGCTTCAGATACGTAGACTTTTTAAGGTGTTTGAGGGAGTTCCAGAGGAGGGAAAGGAGGTATGGAAGATAGGATGCTCAGGATCGTTAGGGTCATAGCGGACTACCAGTTCGGGAAGGGGGCGGGTAGGGTTCTGTTTCCGGAAACCTGCAGGTTCGTTCTATCTCCAACTACGGGAAGGATAAGGCAGATAAAGGACGGAGGGGTGAGGATCGCAACTCTAAAGGCCGATTCGGGGTGGTTCACTCTCAGCATAGAGGGGGCGAGGAGGTTGCACGAGGCGTTCGAGTATCCCAAGCTCAGGGTGGTCGTCTTGAAGGATGTTGCGGAGTTCATAGCGCGGGGCAGAAGCGTTTTCGCAAAGCACGTAGTGGAGGTGGATCCGAACGTGAGGGCGAACGATGAGGTTTTGGTGGTCGACGAGGACGATAACCTTCTCGCGACGGGAAGGGCGGTGTTATCGTCAAAGGAGATGCTCGAATTCAACAGGGGCGTGGCGGTTTCCGTTAGGCAGGGAATCGGGAGGTGGAAGGATGTTCAAGGTAGATAGGAAGAGGAGGGTGCTCGTAATAAGGAAGGACGGAGTCGTGGTAAGGCATCTGAGGTTCGAAGGGAAGGTCGTGGCGGGAATGTTCACGAACTTCTGGGGAAACGTTGAGGCGGAGGAGGTCTATCTGGGGAAGGGGTGCGTGGTAGGTGGGGACATAATATGCAGGAAGGCTGTAATAGGAGCCTACACGAGGTTTAAAAGAATAATAGCAGAAGGCGACGTCTTCATTCAAGATAAATGCGTAGGACATTCAGTTAAGGCTAAAAACGTCAGAATACTAAGTGGATCAGTCATAGGCGTTGTAGAGGCCGAAGAATCGATCATAGTGGACGGTGCGTCGAAACTCGGCAGACTGAACGCGAGGAGGATAATAGCCACCGAAGGGTAAGATTTAAATGCACACTTATGTTACAAACAATCCGAGCCGCCGTAGCTTAGCTGGTAGAGCGTCGGCCTGTTAAGCCGATGGTCCCAGGTTCGAATCCTGGCGGCGGCGCTACTCTTATAAAAAAATTTTAAAGTTCGATTCCCAACTCCTTCAACTTCTCCTCCGTGGGAACGCCGTTCACCCAACCCCTCAGCCTGTAGTACTCCTCCTTCATCCTGTCCAACTCCACCACCTGTCCCTTCGCCGGGCCTTCCGGCATGGGCTCCTGCAACAACCTCTTGGGCAACGCGTCGTCCTTTCCGTCGAAACCGTACTCGTTTATAATTACCCTCTCCAGATTGTATATCCTCTCCCCGATCGTCATGATCTCGTTCGCGTCGAGATCCCATCCCGTAACAGCCGACAACAGCTTGGCGTAGTCCTCCGCTCCCAAGGCGAAGGTCGTGAATAGACAGTTCACGCTCGAGTTAACGACGCACGTGAAGTCTTGGAACGCCTTAACCCACTTCGCCTTTCCTTCTGGGGTTAAGGGATCTATCTTCTCTGGAATTCCGAGTATTTCCGGCGAGATCGTATAGCCCGTTACGTGGCATCCTCCCCTGTTCGCGGTCGCGTAGGTAAGCCCTATTCCCTTTGCCCCCCTCGGATCGTAGGCGGGAAGCTCCAATCCCTTAACGCTCATGGAGAGCTCAGGAGCTCCGAAGATCTCCGCCAACCTCTTGGAACCCAAAGCCAGATACCTTCCGAATCCGGCCTTGTACGCGGTTCTCCAAACGGCCTCGACCATCGCCGCGGCGTTTCCGAACCTCAGGTCGAGTCCCTCCAAGGCTTCGTCGGGAATTAACCCCTTCTCCCTGAGCTCCATAGCGCAAGCTATGGTCGAGCCCATGCTTATCGTGTCCATACCGAGCTCGTCGCAAAGGTGGTTAGCCTTTATTATAGCCCCCAGATCCATCACACCGCACGAGTTGCCCAGTGCCCATATCGACTCGTACTCCGGCCCTTCGGAGTAGAGGATCTGGAAGCATCCCTCCTTGACGGCGGTGACCCTTCCGCACCCGATCTGACATCCCCAGCAAGACTTGTTCTTTATCAGATACCTCTCCGCGAGGGTCTCTCCGCTTATCTCGTCCGCCCTTTCGTTCACACCGGTCTGCCAGTTCTTGTAGGGAAGTATCCCGGCGTTGTTGATTATGTTAACGAGTATGGCCGTCCCGTACTTCCTCAACCCCTCCCCCGTAACCGGGTTGCTCTTCAGCTTCTCCAAAGCCTCCTTGGATGCCTCCTCGAACTCGTCCGGCTTCTCGGGTTGGGGTCTCTCATCCCCTCCGACCACTATCGCTTTAAGATTCTTCGACCCCATTATGGCACCGACGCCAGTCCTACCGGCCGCTCTGTGCTCGTCGTTCATTATGCACGCGAAGAGAACGAGGTTCTCCCCCGCCGGCCCTATGCAGGCGACGCTGCATCTAACCCCCACCCTGTCCTTGAGTATCCTTTCGGTCTCGAAGACGTTCTTACCCCAAAGATCCTTGGCGTCCCTTATCTCGGCCGATCCTCCGGTAACGTCCAAATATACGGGTTTTTCGGCCTTCCCCTCTATCACCACGGCGTCATAACCAGCGAACTTGAGGAACGGCCCCCATCTCCCTCCCGAGTTCGCGCTCGCGATCGATCCCGTCAGCGGGGAACGGAGAGCCATCACGTGATACCTTCCGGAGCACGGGAATCCCGATATCCCCGTCGCCGGCCCGGTGGCGAACACGAGGACGTTCTCCTCCCCAAATGGATTCACGTCCCTCGGAGAAATCCCCTTCTTCTTGTACTCCTTAAGGTAGTCGTACAGTAACCTCACCGCGTAACCCTTCCCGCCCAAGAACTTTTTCGCAATTTCCATGTCCGTCTTCTCTTCCTTCAAAGTTCCGTCGCTGAGGTTGACCCTCAAAATTTTACCCATATAGCCCATGAGAAGAGATCGGAGTGGAAACTATATAAGGATAGCTGAACATGAAGAACTTCGATATGTATATTTGATCATATCGGAGTTCGGTAACGTTTATAGTTTTCGTGCCCTTAGGGGAGGACATGATAGCGGACGTTTACATCGAGCTTAAGGAGGGAGTGGCCGATCCGGAGGGAGAGGCGACGAAGAAGGCCTTGAGGCTTCTGGGATTCAAGAAGGTAAAGAGCGTATCCACGAGGAAGGTTTTCAGAATAGAGATCGACGCCAGAAGCAAGGAGGAAGCTGAAAAGGAGATAAGAGAGATGTGCGAGAGGCTTTTGGCCAATCCGGTAATTCAGAGGTACAGGATCGTTTGGGTGGAGTGAGAGAGACCGATACGGATTTATATTTATCCGTTCAAGCGATCGCGATGAGATACAGAAGGGTCGACGTTCCTTTCGAGCTCTACGAGATCGACATCCTAAACGCCACGGACGATGAACTCGTCAAGATAAGCGAGGAGATGGGGCTCGCCCTGAACTTGGAGGAGATGAAGAGGATAAAAGAGTACTTCGCGAAGAAGGGTAGGAATCCTTACGATATCGAGCTACAATCTATAGCTCAGGCTTGGAGCGAGCACTGTTGTTACAAGAGCTCCAAGTGTTACCTCAGGGAATATCTGTTCGGCGTCGAGAGGGATTACGTCATATCCGCGATAAAGGAGGATTCCGGAGTTGTCGAGTTCGACGAGGAGTTCGCCTACGTCGTTGCGTTGGAGTCCCACAACCATCCTTCCGCGATAGAGCCCTACGGAGGGGCGGCGACCGGAGTTGGAGGGATACTGAGGGACGTTCTATGCATGGGAGCCCAACCCGTGGCTCTGGTCGATCCCCTCTTCTTCGGAAGGCTCGATACTCCCGAGGAGAAGATACCCAAGGGAACCAAGCATCCGCTCTACCTCCTTTACGGCGTAGTTGCGGGGATAAGGGATTACGGAAACAGAGTGGGAATTCCAACCGTGGCGGGGATGCTTTTCTTCGACGACAGTTATCTAACGAACTGCTTGGTTAACGTCGGGTGCGTCGGGATCGTGAGGAAGAGGAACGTCGTTCCGTCGAAGGTTGGAGGTGTGGGCGATCTGTTCGTTCTCGTTGGAGGAGCTACGGGGAGGGACGGAATTCACGGGGTTACGTTCGCATCTGCGGAGTTGGACGAGAGCAGCGAGGAGGAGGCGAGGGGAGCAGTTCAGCTCGGAAACCCCATAATGAAGGAGCCCTTAATCCACGCCTGTTTGGAGGCTGTGGAGAAGGGGCTCGTCACCGGGATGAAGGATTTGGGTGGAGGAGGTTTGAGTTGCGTCATAGGGGAGATGGCCTTGGCTTCTGGATGCGGAGCGGAGGTTTGGCTGGACAAGGTTCCGCTGAAGGAGGAGGGAATGTCTCCTTGGGAGATATGGATTTCGGAAAGTCAGGAGAGGATGATGCTAACTGTGAAACCTGAGCACGTCGACGAAGTCCTCTACGTATTCCAAAAGTGGGACGTTCCCGCCACGGTGGTGGGGAAGGCCACTGGCGACAGGATACTCAGGATATACTACAGGGGTTACAAGATATACGAGATGGACATAGACTTCGTAGTCGGGGCGGTGGAGTACTGCAGACCCTACGTAAGGAGGAGGGTGAAGGCCGTAGATGAGACGTCCCCACCCCCCGATCCCGCAAAGGTTCTCCTGAAGATGCTCGGCCATCCGAACGTGGCGAGCAGGGAGTGGGTGATAAGGCAATACGATCACGAGGTCAGAGCGTGCACGGTGCTGAAACCGTTGCAGGGAAGGATTAACAGGGAGGGGCACGGGGACTGTGCGGTTATAAGACCGACCGAATCTTGGAGGGGGTTGGCGATAACGTCCGACGTGAACCCGTGGATGACGAAGATAGATCCCTTCTGGGGAACAGCGTCGTCGTTCGATGAGATGGTAAGGAACCTCGTCGCGGTAAACTCCGTTCCCCACAGCTTCGCAGACTGTCTGAACTTCGGAAATCCGGAGAAACCTGAGAGGATGGGGGAGTTCGTCGAGTGCGTCAAGGCCTTGGGTTGGATGGCGAGAGGTTTCGGATTGCCGTGCGTTAGCGGAAACGTGAGCTTCTACAACGAAACTCCCCACTCCGCAGTGGCACCGACGCCGACGCTAATGGGAATAGGGATCGTTGAGGACGTTAGGAGGGTGGTGAGCTCAGACTTCAAGGGGAAGGGGGAGATAGTGTTGGTCGGGGAGACGAGAAGGGAGTTCGGAGGAAGCCTGTACTGCGCCGTAACTGGGCAGAGGAGCACGATAGTTCCTAAGACGTCTCCCAAAATTCTGAAGAGGAGGGCAAACGCTATGCTCGAGGCCTTTAAGTTGTTCGACGTTTACTCATGTCACGATCTGGCGGAAGGGGGGCTCGCGGTAGCTTTGGCGGAGATGTGCATAGGAGGGGGCGTGGGTTGTGTCGTGGATCTCGGAGGTCTCGAAGGGGACGATTACGTCAAGCTGTTCTCCGAGTCAAACACGAGATGGCTCGTAGAGGTGGAGGACGCCGAGGAGTTCGTCGGGTTCATGAGAGAGAGGGGAGTTCCCTCATACCGCATAGGAACCGTGGAGGGGGACGAGATCAGGATAAGGGGGATGTTCAGCCTACCTCTGCACGATGTTGAAGGGGCTTGGAGGAACGGTCTCGTAAGGTACACCGGATGGTAACCGCACGTACACCCTCACGACCTCCCTTTTATCCAAATCGATCAGGGCAGAGACGACTCCGTTTCCGTGCCAAGTAACGCTGAAGAGTTCCTTCGGAGCGTAGAACTTGGCGGCCGTTTGGGGCAGTATCCTTCTCACGGTAACGATCCCGTTTGCGTATTTGGCCACGGTTTCGTTCGAAAGGGCTATGTCAACGAGCTCGTCCTTTAGGGAGCCCGGTAGTGCCTCAAGGCAGTAGGACTTCAGAACGAGGGTTCCGTTGTCGTCCACGAACAGATACTCGTCCACGCCATCGAGCTCCGAGCTACTGGCTCTTACGTAGATGTACTTACCCCTCTTCTCAACGCTCACGTTGTCGTAAGTATAGCCGTCGAAGGGGCAGAGGTTGGACTTAACCGTCTTGTACCCGTGACCCAAACATCCCAAAAATAGAAGGGAGAGGAGCACGAGCCACCTCATTCGATCTCAACCTCCACGTTGAACATGAAGCAGTTCTTCGGCATGATCTCTATCCTCCAAACGCCGTTCTCGGGATTTTCAACCACGTAGGTGTAGCTCTTGCTCACACTCACTACCTTGTAAAGCCCTTCCGCCCTCTCCCATGGAGGCCCCATCGCCCCCAACGTTACGACCATCCTCTCCAAGACCTTGGGTCTAACCTTAACTTCACCGTGAGGAGAGATCAGCCTAACGCTCACGTCCGCGTTTTTAGGAACTGAGCTACTCGAAGGAACCAACGGGAGGTATGGGCTCAAACCCGTGCTGACCTTAACCCTGAGAGAGCTCGCGTTCTCTATCCTTATCACCTTTACGAAGGGCTCAGTGGGTCTTTCGAACACTACGAGATTTATGCTCACCCTCTTCGCCCAATCCTCCAAACCCGGATCGTTTATTCCCAAATCCACGTATCCCCTAAGGGTTCCCTTGGCGGTGGCGGGAACGTGGACGTGTATCCTCACGGTGACCTTGGAGTTGGGGGGAATCGTAGAGGGGGCCTCTATCCTAACCATGCTCTCCGTCAGGTAGGATACGTCGGGAGCGTAGTACTCCCCCCTCCCAAGCTTCGGATTCAACTTGAAGGGTTTCGACGCGGTGTTCTCAACGGTCACGTTAAAAACGTAGCTCCTTCCGGCCTCGACGTACTTGAATATGCTCGTCGGATATATCTTAACGCTCGGAGGTATCCAGACGTTTATAGATAGATGGAGGGAGTTGACGAACTCCTCCTTGGGATAGGGGGTTGGATAGGTGTCGTTCGTGAAGACGACCTCGCAAGAATAGAACCCCTTTTCGGCATCCTTCGGCACGCTAACGGTTACGGTCACGGTCGCCTCCCCCTTGGCCTTGAGAACGAACTTCCCCCTATCTATCCTAACCCAACTCGGATCCATGACGGAGTACGGAGGGACGACGACTCTGGGATCTATCTTCACGTCTCTATCGTAGGGATTCTTTATCTTAACGCTGAAGCTCGTGCTCTCCCCAGCCTTTAGCCTTACGTACTTGTATCTCGGCTCTATAAAGAGCTTGGTAACGTTTTTCGAATGATAGAGCGGGGTTTTCGAGTAGGGCAGGGGTTTTACCAAAGTCTGCGCGGACGCAACTCCGAGGGCCAAAACCGTCAAGACCAAAATCCATTTGCGCATATGTAAATGGACGCTTGAAACTATATAATCTTTCTGCATGTAATGAAAAGGAAACCTTTTAAGGGTAGACTCACCCCTCTCAATTCCATGGAGGACATAAGGGTCGCGGTTCTGAGGATAGAGGGTACGAACTGCGAAGACGAAACCGTTAGGGCTTTCAGGAGCTTGGGAGTTTGGGCAGAGGCGGTTCACCTAAAGCAGTTTTACAGCGACATGATAAGGGACGAGGAGCAGAGGAGTCTGTTCGATTACCAATGCGTAGTTTTCCCCGGCGGATTCTCGGCTGGAGATTACGTCAGAGCGGGGGCAATATTTTCCGCGAGGGTTAAGAGCGTTTTGAGGAGGGACTTGGAGGAGTTCATAAGGGAGGGCTATCCCGTCCTCGGAATATGCAACGGCTTTCAGGTTTTGGTCGAGCTCGGAGCCCTGCCGGGGTTCGACGAGGACAGACCCCTATCGGACAGGCCGGAGATGGCTTTGGGGATAAACGAATCGAACAGGTTCGAGTGCAGACCAACGCTGCTCAAACACGAGAACGGGGGGAAGTGCGTGTTCACGAGGAGGATAGAGAGGGGCAGGATCGTAATGTTCCCCGTTGCCCACGCGGAGGGGAGGGTGATATTTCCCAAGGGCAGGGAGGAGGAGTACCTGAACGAGTTGTTGAACAACGATCAGATAGTCTTCAGGTACGTGAACGAGAGGGGGGAATACGACGGCTATCCTTGGAACCCGAACGGATCCATATACAACATAGCGGGAATGTGCAACGTCAAGGGCAACGTCTTCGGCCTGATGCCCCATCCGGAGAGGGTGTTTCACGCGGACGGGAGGCTGGTGTTCGAGAGCGTCGTGGAATACCTATCAAAGTTCGCTTAACTTTCTTATCAGTTCGTCGACGTCCTCGACGCCCTTCAGACAGCTTTCGACCCTCCTCACCCTCTTCCTTCTCCTCCTGCTCTCGATGAACCTTCGCACGAATTCGAACATTGCATACGGGTCTTCGAAAAGGGTTAAGAACGTTTTTATTTAACCATCTACATGCTCGAAAGGCTGCTCACCGAAGAGGGCAGGAGGAAGGCGGCGTGGATTCTTCGGAAGGTCGGATACGAGGTGGACGTGGAGCCTGAAGAGCCGGAAATCGAGGGCGAAGAGCTATCGGATTACGAGCTAACGGTTTTCGACGAAATAGAGATGCTCGTGTATGCGGACGAGTACGACGCCGCCCACAGGCTCGCGATGAGGGTAATCGGGGAACTGATTGAGAAGGGAAGGTACAGGAGTGCCCTTTACGTATGCCAGATGATAGGCGACGAAATCATGAGGAGGGAGATCCTGAAGAGGGGAATCCTGCACTACGAGAGAAAGGGGGACTTCAGAAACGCCATGGAGTTCGCGATAAAGCTCGGAGATACGGAAAGGGCTAAGATTTACGAAACTCTCAACGAGCTCAGCCGTAGAATTCGAGAGCCTTGAGTATTATCTCGACTATCTCCTCGGGCTTGAAGTGTTCCGAGTTTATGGCGAGATGGTACACGCTAACGTCGTCGAGGTCTATGCTGTAGAACTTCTTGTACCTCCTCTTCTCCAACTCCTCCCTTCTCTTCGTCTCGCTCCTAACCCTCGCCAAATCCTTACCCTCCCTCTTCGCTATCCTTCTGTACCTTACCTCAGGTCTCGCGTATATCCAGACCTTAAAAGCGTCCTTCACCATCCATCCCGAAAGCCTGCCCTCTACGACGACGTTCTTTTCCCTCTCCGCCATCTCCTTCTGAAGTTTGTCGATGTAGAAGTCTATATCCGGATTCGATTCCGCGTACTTGCTGAACTCCTCCAAGGTCATGCCTCTCTCAACAGCAAGCTTTCTGAATATCTCTCCCGCAGATATAAGCTTGTATCCGAGTTTTTCGGCTAAGAGCTTTGCGACCGTCGTCGTTCCGCTACCCGGAGGGCCGGATATCGTAACCCTCATCACCATCCCAGCCTGAGCAACCTTCTAAGGATCTGACCGACGAGGATCGAGCAGAGTATGAACCAGAAGAACCACCAAGGAATTACAAGAACCCTATCGCTCACGTGAATCAGACCCTGAAACGGAACCCTGACCATGAACTTGCTCACGCCGCTGTAAAATCCGTGGTATCCCGTCTGCGCCACGTTGTAAATCCTGTACCACAGCCAGACCCAGATAGGTATCGTCACGACGACGGTGTAGAACATCGACCTGAAGTTCATGCTCATAAGCTCCGCCTGAAGTGAGCTTATCTCGTTCTTCTGTTGCTCCAGTTGCTTGAGCACGAACTGGTTGTTCTCCTTCATTGCCTTCATGTACTTCTTCTGATACTCCATGACTCTCCTCTGGATCTCCTTCATCCTCTCGTAGTCCACGGTGTACTTCTGAATCAGGGTGGAGTATATGGCGGTGAATATCGCCAGAATCAGTATGACTATGTGGATGGGCAGAACGAGTAGGGGATCGAGTATCGGCGCTACCGCCTCCGCGAGCTGAATACGAAATTGGGGGAAAAAGATCCCCACGAAGAACATCGCTCCGAGGATCATGAAAAATTTTTGAACGAAATACCTCATATCACTCCTCTCCCAAGAACTTTCTGAGCATCGGGTGCATCTCGGTCAACTGCTCCCTCGTGAGCTCCTCGTACGTCATGTACGCTATGCTGACCGCAAGCAAGAGCCCCGTTCCGCTCACGTGCCCAACCGTTCCGAGCATGTTGGCTATGAGCGTGAGAACTCCTATTGCAGCACCTCCTATAACGGTCACCTTGGGTATGTACCTGCTGAGCACCTTCTCCAAGATCTTCGGGTTCTTCCTGAAACCGGGTATCTGAAGCCCCGAC
>CAZQJR010000127.1:0-2248 GCA_964592825.1 uncultured archaeon
AGAGGTAACGCCATAGCTCACGCTTTTTCGAGAAGTGAAAGGGTCAAGGAGGTTTACGTAGCTCCGGGAAATGCTGGAAGTGAGTTCTTTCCCAAATGCAGACAGGTGAAGGAAGTTCCTTCGATAAGGGCGATAGAGGACATAGTGAAGTTCGCTAAGAGGGCGGAGGTAGATATAGTTTACATAGGGCCGGAGGAGCCACTGAGCTTGGGACTCGTGGATAGGTTAGAGGAGGAGGGAATTCCGGCGGTCGGGCCAAAGAAGGAGGCGACGATATTGGAGGCGAGCAAGTGCTGGTGCAAGGACTTCTTAAGGAGGATAGGCGTTCCAATTCCGGAATACAGGAACTTCGACGACCCCGAAGAGGCGAAGGAGTTCGTCAGGGAGTGGTACGAGAGCGGAAGGGGAAACGTCGTCGTTAAGGCGGATGGACTGGCGGCGGGCAAGGGCGTTTTCGTATGCGACAGCTTGGACGAGGCTCTCTTCGCCATAGACGAGATAATGGTCAGGAAGAGGTTCGGAAAGGCGGGAGAAAGGATAGTCGTTGAGGAGAGGCTTTACGGGATAGAGGTCGCTTTTACCGCGATAAGCGACGGGAAGACGGTAAAACCCTTCGGACACGCTAAGGACTACAAGAGGGCTTTCGATCCCGACGACGTGGATGGAATGAGGGAGTTCTACATAGGGTTCATGAGGAAGTTCATAACTAAGGAGGAGGCGGAGAGGCTGTACAGGGAGGGCAAGCTCATCAACCCCAACACCGGTGGGATGGGGGCTGTGAGTCCGCATCCAAAGGTCGATGAGGATTTGGAGAGGAAGATCATGGAAACCGTCGTGGAGCCGGTAGTGGAGAGGTTCAGGAGAGAGGAGGGTAAGGTGTTCAAGGGTGTACTATATCCGGTCGTAATGCTCGTGGAGGAAGAGGGAGAGTTGATTCCGAAGGTTCTCGAGATAAACGTCAGGGACTGCGATCCCGGAGCGGAGGCGAAGTTGCCCCGTCTCGAAACGGATATGGCAGATTTGGCGTGGGCGGTTGTTGAAGGGGAGCTCGACGGATTGGAGATAAAGTTCAGTCCGGACTACTGCGTTGCAGTTTGCGCCGTAAGTGGAGCTCTGAAGGGTAGGGAAGGTTTGAAGCCCGGATATCCGTCCGACCATTACACGAGCCAGCCTATAAGCGGTATAGAGGAGGCCATGAAGGAGGCGATAATCTACGCGAACGGGATAGCCAAGCCCAACGGATACGTTACCACGGGAGGCAGGGTTCTAACGGTCGTGGGAAGGGGTAAGACTTTGGAGGAGGCGAGGGAAAAGGCCTACACAGCACTGTCGAAGATTAGCTTCCCCGGGATGAGGTACAGAAGGACGATCGGCTTGGACGTTCCCGAATGATCACGCCAGCAGCATCCCCACGAAGAATCCGATCAAGGCACCCGCGTTCAGAAAAGGTAAACCCGCGTGCGCCCTCCTGAACCTTTCGGCCACGACTATTAGCGCCGCCATCCCGGCCATACCTCCCAAGAGCGTCGTAAGTGCTGGAATTTTTATGAAAAATATTTTTGGCGCTTTTACGAATGTCTGGGCGGAGACCGCGAGGATGTTGGGAACTACCACGTCTCCGACCCCGAGCAACGTCGGGCGGTCTTTGTCGGGTATAACGAACAGCATGGGAAGACCCATCTTGACTATCGAATCCGCGAGGTCTATCATGTGCTCGGTCTTGTAAACCGAAACCGCATCGTATATGGCGAGAATTATCAGCAAAACGACGACGGGAAGGGGTTCGAGGCTTATTCCGAACATGGACGTTATTCCGGCGGCGAGCAACAACGCGGACACGTCTATAACCAACCACGAGGGTTTTTTAACGAGCAGGATCACAAGCATTAGAGCTACGGCGAGGGAGAGGGTGGAAAGGAAGGGCAGGAGAACGTAGTATATGGACACGAAGACTATGGCGTACATGAATAACCTAAGAATTCTCTCGCTCTTCTTCGCGAGCAAGAGTATGATCGCCGTAAAGAACACTATTGCACCGAAGTAGAGCAGGGAGTTGGAAACGTCGGAAGGATTGCTGAAGACCCTCATCCCGCTTGCTTCGTAATTTGGAACGCTCGCAATTGCGAGCAGGGCGGTGATAAGGTATATGAGAAGAAAGACCCATCTCCTCATGGTCTGAATCTCAGGTATATCTTATCCCCTCTCATCAGAGCCAACCTGAGGGACTTTCCTGCCTCCTTGTCCTTCC
>CAZQJR010000128.1:0-15417 GCA_964592825.1 uncultured archaeon
TGAGGCTAAACATCCGGTGAAGCTTCCCTGTCCATTTCTAAAGGACAACAGATGCTCGATCCATCCGATACGTCCCAAGAGTTGCAGGATATTTCCTTTAGGCGAGGAACTCGATCAGGGTATAGGCTGTCCGGGTTTGAAGAGGCTCGAAGAGATCGTTTCGGCCTTCAATCCTAAAACCTTCGAATATCGATTCGTGGAGGGAGAGATTTCGAAGGTAGAGGTCGACGAAATCGTATTTAAAAAATTCCTATCCCTCAATCCGAGAGATGAGGAGATCAGGGCTTTTTTGGAGTTGAACGAGCCAAGATCT
Organism: uncultured archaeon; assembly: GCA_964592825.1. GTDB lineage: Archaea > Halobacteriota > Archaeoglobi > Archaeoglobales > Archaeoglobaceae > WAKM01. Next base: position 314 of record CAZQJR010000128.1, read on the forward strand.
TCGGAACGTTCTCCTCGTACGGTGGATAAATTACCCCCCGCTCGGTTATCAGGGCGGTGACGTATCTGAGGGGTGTCGGATCGAACGCGGGGTTGAACACCTTCACGTCCTTAGGGGCGATCAGGGTTTTTTTGCACTTTACGTTGCAGTAGATAAGCTCCTCCCTGCTCCTCTCCTCTATAACCACATTATCCATCGTCCTATCCCAGTCGAAGGTCGTGATCGGTGCGGCAACGTAGAACGGAACACCGTGCTCCTTCGCAACTATTGCGACTGTGTACGTGCCGATCTTGTTGAAAACGGCATCTCTAACGATTCTATCAGCTCCAACGATAACCTTGTCCACCATCCCCCTCTGCATGACTATCCCCACCATGCTATCCGTGATTAGAGTTACCTCTATCCCATCTTGCATAAGCTCCCAGCACGTGAGCCTCGAACCTTGGTTGAGCGGACGGGTTTCGCAGGCTATGACCTTTATCCGCTTTCCCTCCTCAACCGCACTCCTTATCACACCCAAAGCGGTTCCCCAGTCCACGGTCGCAAGTCTTCCAGTGTTGCAGTATGTCAGCACGGTATCTCCGTCTTCGAGCAACTTCGCTCCATGCTTGCCCATGAGCTTGTTCCTTCGAATATCCTCCTCCGCAATCTTCTCCGCCTCCTCCAAAGCCAGCTTTCTGATCTCTTCAACGTCGTTACCGCTCAAAGCTTTTTTCAGCACCCTGTCGATTCCGTAGAACAGATTTACTGCAGTCGGGCGAGTCGATGCCAAAAGCTCCGCCCTCCTTCTTACGTGCTCCTTCATTTCATCCACATCGCCAAAATCCCTCTCGAAACACGCCAAAGCGATTCCGTAACCTCCAGCAGCTTCCAAAGCCGGAGCACCCCTCACCGCCAACCTCTTTATCGCATCCGCAAGCTCCTCAACGCTCCTGCACTCTACTATCTTAAATTCGTCCGGCAGAAGCGTCTGGTCGATCAACTTAACCGCACCGTCCTCCCAAAATATGGTTCTCATGGCTCCAACTCCGATCCCGAGCCTATTTATGGTTACGGGATCAAGGGCGATTTTAACATTTAAATTGAAATTTTTCGACCACTTATCACAACCCTTAACTTCTCCCGGTCGAAACTCGAAACGATGCAACTCAAGCTCACGGACTTCGCCAAGCTCTTCGAGGAGACCAAGGATGCGAGGTGTAGAATTCTGCTCGATGAAATCAAGAGATATCACGCTCACCTGCTCGAAGAACTCGAAAGAGTTTACGAGATTGCGAGAAAGGCGAGAGCCAAGGGTTTGGATCCGTCGACGGACGTGGAGATCCCCATAGCGAGGAACATGGCGGAAAGGGTGGAACAGCTGATGAAGATCGACGGGCTGGCTAAGAGAATAATAGAGCTCGAGAGGGAGGGTCTGAGCAGGGAGGAGATCTGCTTTAAGATAGCCGAGGAGATCGTTAAGGGGAAGTTTGGGAAATTTGATAGGTTGACAGCGATAGACAAGGCGATAAGAACAGCAGTCGCTATCCTTACGGAAGGAGTCGTCGCCGCCCCGATAGAAGGTATAGCAAAGGTCAAGATCGATAAAAACCACGACGGAACGGAGTTTCTCAAGATATACTACGCCGGGCCGATAAGGAGTGCGGGAGGAACCGCTCAGGTTATATCCGTGCTCGTAGGAGACTACATAAGACGTATCGTTGGGTTAAACCGCTACATACCGACTGAGGAGGAAATTCTGAGGTATTGCGAGGAGATCCCGCTCTACAAGAAGGTGGCGAACCTCCAATACCTCCCGAGCGACGCGGAGATCAAGCTTATCGTTTCGAACTGCCCCGTTTGCATAGATGGGGAGCCGACCGAAGACGTTGAAGTTTCCGGTTACAGAAATCTGCCAAGGGTTGAGACCAACAGGGTTAGGGGAGGGATGTGCCTCGTCATAGCGGAAGGAATCGCTTTGAAGGCTCCGAAGCTAAAGAAGATGGTGGATAAGCTTGGAATCGACGGATGGGAGTGGCTCGACAAGCTGATAAACAAGGAGTTTGAGGAAGAGCGGAAGGGTGAAGAGGTAGAGAAGTACACGAGCGGTCTATACGAGGGTAAGGCTGAAGAGAATGGAGAGGAGGAAGAGCTCGAGATAGCGGAGAAGCTCGACAAGGAGGAGAAGTCCGAGGAATTGGAATCGCAGATAAAGCCAAAGGACAAGTATCTCTCGGATATAGTTGCTGGAAGGCCGGTATTCAGCCACCCTTCCCGCAAGGGAGGTTTCAGGCTTAGATACGGAAGGGCGAGAAACTCCGGATTCGCTACCGTCGGAATAAATCCGGCGACGATGATAATAGCTGACGGGTTTATAGCCATAGGAACCCAGCTGAAGGTGGAAAGGCCGGGGAAAGCTGGAGGCGTCGTGCCGGTTACGAGCATAGAGGGGCCGACGGTAAGGCTGAAGAACGGGGATGTTGTGAAGATCAACACCGTTCAAGAGGCTTTTGCTTTGAGAGATCGGGTGGAGAAGATCCTCGACATGGGAGAGATCCTGATAAACTTCGGGGACTTTTTAGAGAACAACCACCCCCTGATGCCCTCATCCTACGTTTACGAGTGGTGGATTCAGGAAGTCGAGGGCAAGATTCCGAGGGGGGATTACAGGAAGATCGATGAAGACACCGCTTTGAAGCTATGCGACGAGTATGGCGTTCCACTGCACCCCGACCACACCTACCTCTGGCACGACATCTCCGTTGACGATTATCTCTACCTGAGGGATTTCATAGCTAAGACTGGCAAAATTGAAGGAAGGGGAAAGCCTTCGCTCGTTATAGATTACGATGACAAAGCCAAGCGAATTCTGGAAGATCTTCTCGTTGAGCACAAGGTCAGGGACGGGAAGATAGTCCTCGACAGGTGGAAGGTCTTAGTGAGATGCCTCGGCCTAACCTTCGACCTCAGACCTGTGAAGGTTGACGTGGGGGATGAAAGGGACGTTCTGAGTATAGTAAGGAGGCTTTCAGGCTTGGACGTCAGAGCCAAGGCTCCCACCCGCATCGGTGCAAGGATGGGAAGGCCGGAGAAGTCGAAGGAGAGGAGGATGAGCCCTCCACCGCACATGCTCTTCCCTCTCGGCTTGGCAGGTGGAAATCAGAGGAATCTGAAGCAGGCTATAAACTACACCGAATCCTACAACTCCACGAAGGGAGAGGTTGCAGTAGAGATTGCCCTTAGGAGGTGCAAGGAGTGCGGAAAGGAGACGTTCTGGCTCAAGTGCGATTGCGGTGGGCTTACGGAGCAGATCTACTACTGTCCAAAGTGTAGGATAAAGATCGGGAGCGAGACATGCCCGAGGTGTGGGGAAGAAGCTAAGGGATACATGAAGAGAAAAATAAACGTCAGAGAGCTCTACGAGAGAGCTTTGAAGAACCTGAACGAGTGGGACAGCTTCGACACCATAAAGGGAGTAATAGGGTTGACTTCGAAGATCAAGATGCCGGAAAGGATCGAAAAGGGTATTCTTAGGGCTAAGCACGGCGTATTCGTGTTCAAAGACGGAACGATCCGATACGACATGACCGATCTGCCGATAACACACTTCAGGCCTAAGGAGATAAACGTGAGCGTTGAGAAGTTGAAGGAGCTCGGCTACACCGTCGATTGGCAGGGAAACGAGCTTAGGAGTGAAGATCAGATAGTGGAGCTCAAACCTCAGGATGTTATACTTTCGAAGGACTGTGCCGAGTATTTGGTTAAGGTTGCGAAGTTCATAGACGATTTGCTCGTCAAGTTTTACGGATTAGAGCCGTTCTACAACGTCGAAAAGCCAGAGGATCTCATAGGACACCTCGTAATAGGCTTAGCCCCCCACACATCAGCTGGAGTTTTGGGAAGGATCATCGGCTTTACGGACGTCTTAGCTGGTTACGCTCATCCCTATTTCCACGCAGCGAAGAGGAGAAACTGTTTCGCGGGGGACACGGAGGTGCTTGTGAACATCGACGGCAAAGTTAGAAGGATTACCATGAAGGAGTTATACGGGTTATTCGGGAACGAGCGATTTGAAAAGGGCGTTTGGATTAGAGACGAGCCGAAGGCAAACGTTAGGGTTTACTCCTTCGATCCAGAAAGCGGAAAGGTCGTTTTGACCGAGATAGTGGATGTGATCAAAGCACCGTCTCCGGAGCACCTAATCGAAATTGAGCTTGAAGGAGGAAGGGTATTTACGGTAACTCCAGACCACAACGTTTTGGTTTACGAAAACGGAGAGGTAATCAGGAAGAGGGCTTTCGAAGTTAAGGAAGGAGACGTGATGATTTCACCCCTAATTGAGTTCGACGAAGAAGATGCTAAACAGATCGACCTACTTAAAGAGTTCGCCAAGCTCGAAGATCTACGCGACACATTAACCGTTCGTGGTATAAAGCAGTTCTTAGAAGGAATTCTGAGTGCAGAGGAGAGAAAGAGGTATTACACAAGACTAAAGCTTGATTCGATATCGCTGAACGAACTACTTGAAATTCTGGAAGCTAAAGGCTTAACGCTTGAGGACATCCCACAAGATGCCCAGTTGAGCGTTAAGAGGGACAGAGTTCGAGTAAAAAGGTTCGTGAAAATAGAGCCCCTACTGAAGCTCGTAGGTTACTACTTAGCGGAAGGATACGCGAGATGCGGTAGGAGTTGCTATCAGATTGTTTTTTCCACTTTCGATGAAAAAGTAAAGAGTGAAATCGTAGAGGCCGTCAAGGAAGCTTTTGGAGATGGTGTTAGAGTTAACGAGAGAGAGTGGAAGCTTACAATCAGCTCGAGAATAGTCTATCTGCTCTTTACAAGGATTCTGGGAACCGGAAGCAACGCTCACGACAAAAGAGTTCCGAGTTTCGTGTTTAAATTGCCAAAGGAGAAGGTTAGAATTTTGCTGAGTGCATACTTCACGGGCGATGGCTCCGCTTTGAAAACAAAGCCGAGAGTTAGCGTTTACAGTGTAAATCTACCATTGCTTAGGGATGTTGAACTACTGCTCATGAGATTTGGAATAAAAGGATACTTTACAATCGACAGAAACGCGAACAGAGGAAATAGCATCGCTTTAAGGTATTACAAACATAGGGGACTCAAAGCACCGATTTCCAAGGTTTACGCTTTTAATATCGCTGGAGAATACTACGATCGATTTTTCAGAGAGATCGGATTTAACGTCGAAAGAAAGCAGTCCGTTTACGATTTGCATAGGACTCGCAGAAAGGATTTAAGGAGAACCGAATTCGGATGGTTGTTGAGGGTTAAAACTGTGAGATACGTAAAAGCTTCTGAGCCTTTCGTTTACTGTTTGAACGCAAAAGATTACCACAACGTGCTGATAAACGATTATATCGTTTCAGCTCAATGTGATGGCGATGAAGATAGCGTTATGCTCCTTTTGGACGGTCTTCTGAACTTCTCCCGCTACTATCTGCCGGACAAGAGGGGCGGACAGATGGATGCTCCACTCGTTCTTACCGCCATAGTGGATCCGAGGGAAGTTGACAGCGAGGTTCACAACATGGACATAGTCGATAGCTACCCGTTGGAGTTCTACAAAGCGACTCTACGCTACGCTGATCCAAAGGAGCTCGTTGGAACGATCGAGAGGGTGGAAGATAGACTTGAGAGCGAGCTGAGATTCTGCTGTCTCAGCTTCACCCACGATACGGAAAGCATCGCTTTGGGAGTCAAGGAGAGCAGATACAAGTCGCTCGAAACCATGAAGGACAAGGTAATAGCCCAGATGAGCCTTGCGGAGAAGATCGTGGCTGTGGATGAGCACGACGTTGCGGAGAGGGTGCTGAAGTCACACTTCCTGCCCGACATAATCGGAAACCTGAGGGCGTTCTCGAGACAGGAGTTCAGGTGCGTCAACTGCAACGCGAAGTTCAGGAGGATACCCCTTTCGGGCAAGTGTCCGAAGTGCGGGGGGAAGCTGACGCTGACTGTTCACAACAGTTCGATAACCAAGTATCTGGACATGTCGAAGTTCCTTTGCGAAAGATACGACGTTTCTAACTACACCAAGCAGAGGCTGATGCTGATCGATCTCGAGATCAGATCGCTCTTCGAAAGCGATACGAGGAAGCAGATAAGGATAAGCGACTTCTTCGGATGACCGTTCGAAAACGTTATCTGCTTACTCGCCAACGTCAACCCGATGATGAATACGACCTGCGCTGAGCGAAGGCGATGAGGACATGCACCACCTCTGATCAACCGAATATCTCCGCCTTAAGTTTTTTGTAAACTCTAACGCTGTAATCCCTCTTGTATTCCCTGAGCAGATCAACTGAAGGAATTCTTAATCCAAACCTCTCCGCCACGGGCTTGAGGAAGGCTACGAACTGCGTGACGTTGCTCGGGTTGGGGGTGTCGAAAGCCCTCTCGAAGTCTATGAAGTAAACTTCGCCATCCCTGATCAGAATGTGCTTGCCCGGATGGTTCATCTCCTCCTTCTGAATCCTCATCCTGTCCAAACGGTGGCAGATGTCCAAGCATTTCATCAAAACATCCCTCACCCCCCCACCTCCCCGCTCGATTAAATCCCTTATGAATATCCCGTCTATGAACTCCATCTCGATCGTAAGCCTATCGGGGTCGAAGTCGAACAACTTGGGAACGAATTTTCTCGATTGTAGAATCGTGAGGTAGCGAACCTCCTTCCAGAAGTTGTACCTAAACCTCGGCTTAAACACCTTTATCGCCTTCCCATTTTCGACGTAAACCGTGGAGTGCTTTCCTCTGAAGATCATGGTTTAAAATCTCCTGTCTCTGCTTATAGCTCCTGCGATAGTCTTAAATCGAGTTTGAGGAGCTCGTAGACGTTTTCGACTTCCCTGATCTTTTTGTAGAGGTTGCCCTCCGCTTCGTGGATCGAGAGGGCGGAGATGTAACCCGAGGCGATCTTGACGAACCCCAAGTCCTCCGGCTTGAGGACTCTGCAGAGGGGACATTCCCTCTCCAAATAAAACCCTCCCAACGCTATTAGCCTCAAAGCCCTGCTCAGGGATTCCGGGGAAGCGAGGGAACCGACCTTAGGTTCCTTGGGAAGGGGAACCTTAACGAAGTAAACCGAGCAACCCCCTCTGACCTCACGAGGGATAAATTCAGTAGCGTCCTCCGCGTAATATACGAGCTCTATGAGATCGTTGCAGAACTCGAAGGATATAACGTGTTTTCCGCCCTTTCCGAGCACCCCGATCCTTCGCTCTTCGACTACTTCGCCACCGATCCTCTCCACGCCCGACCTTATCTCCTCAAGCGTCGTTTCGGGTAGGTGGGAGTCGACGAACACGAGCTCGTTTCCCAAGACCACCGCGTGCTCAACGTCCCCTCCGGAGCCGGCGTAGAGAACCGGGAGATCCAAGCCCGATTTCCCGACCTCCTCCGCGATCCTGAGCATGAATTCGTATTCTTCGGGCTCGAACACGTCCTTTAACGCTCTGACCCTCCTTTTCATCTATCCTCCCTCCCGCGAAGGATTTTATAACTGCTATCCCATCCCCACGATGGCGATGAAGGTGTGCGTGCTCTACTCGGGAGGTAAGGATTCCAACTTAGCCTTGCTGAAAGCCCGTGAGGAGTTCGAAGTGTCGTGTTTGGTAACGCTCAGTCCAAAATCCGAGGAGAGCGTAGTATTTCACTATCCGAATACGGAACTCGTAAAGCTTCAGGCCGAATCGCTCGGAATACCTCTGATCATGAAAACATGCTCGGACGATGAGGAAGGAAGTTTGAAGGCTCTTTACGATGTGCTAACTAAGGCAAAGGAGCTTTACGGTGTCGAGGGGGTCGTGACGGGAGCGATAAGATCGACTTACCAAGCTACGAGGTTTCAACGAATCTGCGACGACTTGGGGCTGTGGTGCTTCAATCCCCTATGGCTTAGGGACGAGCTCTCCGTACTCAAGGAGGCTATCGACTTGGGTTTCGAGATAATCTTCGTGAGGGTCGCGGGGGTGGACGCGTCTCTGTTGGGAAGGAGGCTCGATGAGGGGATAGTGGAGAGATTTTCGAAGATGAAGGGTTATCTTAATCCAGCTGGAGAAGGAGGGGAGTACGAGACCTTCGTCCTGTGGATGCCGGCGTTTAGGAGGAGAATAGTCGTAGAGGATTACGAGATCGTCGGCGGTGAATTCGACGCTACGATGATTGTCAGGAGGGCGAGGCTCGTATGATACTCCTGATATCCACGTGTAAGTACAGGCTGAGCGAGGAGGAGTTCGTCAGGCCGATAGAGGATATCCTGAAATCCGAAGGTTACGATTACGAAGTAAGGAGGTATTACGAGAACTTCGAACCTCGAAAGAAGGCGATAATATGCGGAACCGCGTTGAGAGACTTCGATTACCTAAACCACACCGCCAAATTCAGGACTCTCTTAGATTGTGACGTTCTGGGGATATGCGCCGGGTATCAGATCCTCGCCAAGCTTTTCTCCCACGAGCTCGAGGAGATAAGGAAGATAGGGGTTTACGAGGTAGATGTGGTTGAGGAGAATCCCCTAATGAGGAGTAGCTTCAGAGCCTACTTCCTTCACAAACTTTCCCTAAGGAAGGTTAGGGATCCCCTAAAACCTTTGGCTACGCAACAAGACGAGGTTTGCGCATTCCAGATCGGAAGGAGGAACGTTTACGGTCTGTCCTTCCACCCCGAAGTTCTAAACGAAGACATCGTCGTCGAATTTCTCGGACTTTAGAAGGGAGTTCCTTTCCTCAACAAGCCTCCTCACCCTCTCCACGTCCACCCTTCCCCTCCTCTTGAAGTAAGTCCCAACGATCACCCCGTCGCAGTAGGGAAATATCGTTTTCAGGTTGTTCGGCGTCACACCGCTCCCAACGAGCACGGGCATTTTTGCGTATCTCCTCACCTCCTTAAGCTCCTCGACGCTCACTGGCTTTCCTGTGGCCTCTCCCGTAACTATCACCGCATCGACGAGACATCTCTCAGCGTTCTCCAAGTAATCCCTAACTCCCACGAAGTGATGGGCGTGTTTCACGCGTACGTCCGCGAATATCATCGCTTCGCACCCTATCGCCCTCTTGAACCTCATGACCTCCCCGGCCTCGCCTTCGAGCCATCCCTCTGGGGAGAGAGAGGCGTAAAACAGTTGGTTGATTCTGACGAAATCCGCTCCAACAGCCTTGGCTATAGCAACGGCGGCTTTGGCGTCGTTCCTTAGAACGTTTATACCCAAAGGCAAACCCGTCTCCTCTTTCACCTCCCAAGCTATGACGGTCATGCACGCGATCGTTTCTTCTCCGACCTTCCTGAGGAAGGGCATGTCTCCGAAGTTCTCGACTATTACCGCATCCACCCCGCCCTCCGCAAGAGCCCTCGCATCCCTCAGCGCCGACTCCAAGCACTCCTCCCAAGATCGGTGGTTCGGCGAGCCGGGAAGGGGTGGGAGATGGATCACACCGATGATCGGGAACATATGTCCTCTATCTTTCTCTCTATCTCGTCCATGAGCTTTTTGATCTCCTTTATCTCCTCCCTGAGCTTCACGAATACCTCGTCAGCGTCGTCCCTGATCATGGCTCCGTGCTGAGTCGGTTCTATTATTCCCGACTGCTCCAAGACCCTCAGAGAATACCTAACCTTGTGCTTCGGCAGGTTGATCATCTCCGCGAGCTTGAAGATGCCGATCGGTTGGTTCTTCTCTACGAGATCCAAAACCTCCAAATGCCTGAGCGCAACTTCCGCTTCTTGCTTCAACTTCCTCAAAACCATGTCAACTGTTGACAAGAGAAATTTATAAACTTTTTTGAGCGGAACTTATAAAATTCGTAATGTTAAATCATTTGAAGAGCTCGATCTCCAGCTTCTTCGGATCGTACTTCCAGTCAGCCGGTAAGACGCCCTTCTCCTTGTAGTAATTCGACAGCCTCCAGATCTTCGCCTCTATGAGTTGCAGACCCCTCATGTTGTGCTTGTCCTTCTTGTGAACCTCCAAGTGCTTCCTCAGGTTTATCGCCTTCTTGATCAGAGCCTTGAGATCCTCCGGAAGACCGGTGTAAACGCCGTGCTCCCTCAGAATTTTAACGAGCTTCTTTCCCGTAACCTGTCTAACCGAGGGGATGCCGTAGCGATCTCTCAGAATCATCCCGATCATGCTCGGCTCGTATCCCTCCTTGTAAAGCTCCACTACGAGCTTCTCAACTTCCTCGGGCTTCATCTCGACCCATTCCGGAGGATGATCCCTGTAAACCTTCTTTGATCCGGATCTACCCCTCCTCCTCGCGTGCATTCTCGCCATGAGCGTCACCTCCTCTCAACGTTTCCACCTCCGCTTAAATAAGTTGCGATCGATAAACCTTTATTCAAAGAGCGGAAAGCTTGGCCAATGATCTTCGACGACATCGGAAGCTTCCCTCTGCCGAAGGGAATAACGAGGGAATGGGTCGAAAAGAACCTTTACACGAAGGAATACGAAGAGATGGTTCAGAGGGCTTTTCTGATGAAGGTGGAGGCGGGGGTGGACTGTCCAAACTACCCGCAGTTTCAGGACATGGTGGAGCAGTTCATGAGAATAATAAGGAACTATCAGGAGGACGCGTATCTGGTCATGAAGAGAGAGGCTAGGATTGTGGAGCTCGAATACGTCGAAAAGATCGGAGCAGATGCGGTTAGGGTTTGCGTTACGGGTCCGTTCGAGCTCTACGTCAAGGAGCTTGGGACGGTAATATACGACGACGTGCTCGAAAATCTCGCAAAGTCCGTTGCGAGGTTCGTGGAGAACGCGCTCGAATATCCGAACGTCGAATGCGTGAGCATAGACGAGCCGAGCTTGGGGTTGAATCCCGACTTACAACCAACTGACGAACAGCTGAGACTGGCGTTCGAGCCTATGAACTTCGACGTGGACGTTCAGATTCACCTGCACGCCCCACTGTTCTACGAGAGGTTGCTGGACATCGACACGATAGACGTGATAGGGATAGAAACCGCGAAGGATCCGAAAGCCCTCGACTTCGTCGATCCCGAGGATTTGGAGAGCCACGGGAAGAGGCTAAGGGTGGGCATCGCGAGGAGCGACGTTGACGGAATCGTGGCGGAGTTCAACGAAAAGCACGGTCTGAACGCTTGGGAGAGCGAGGAGCTTCTGCTGAAGGCCATAAACGAAGTCGAAAGCCCGGAGGTAATAAGGAAGAGGTTGGAGAGGGCGTACGACAGGTTCGGGGAGCTCATAGCCTACGTCGGCCCGGACTGCGGGCTGTTCAGCTTCCCCAGCCAAGAGTGTGCGGTCGCCCTTTTGAGAAACGTGAGGAGGGCGTTGGACGAATGGACTACCTGAACTACTTCATAACCGCGTTCACGACGATATTCGTGATAGTAGATCCTCCCGGCAACATACCCATGTTCATCGCCCTGACGGAATCCCTCGATCACGAGCTAAGGGAGAGGGTGTCGAAGAGGGCCACGCTCATAGGTGCGAGCCTTCTGATAGTCCTCGCGATATCCGGAGGCTTGCTGTTGAAGGTGTTCGGTATAACCATAGACGGGCTGAGGATAGCGGGCGGTATACTTCTGTTCGCGGTAGCCTTGGACATACTCAGCGGAAGCAGGAGTAAGGAGATATACACGAAAAGGGGTCTGGAGCACATAGACGTCGATTCGCTCGCGGTTTTCCCGATAGCCCTTCCCCTCTACACGGGGCCGGGTGCGATAACGGCGGCCATAGTTCTGAACTCGGAGGCGAACGATCCCATAGCGAAGCTCCTGCTCATAACCGCCATAGCCCTCGTTTACCTGATAGTCAGACTTACGCACGTTTACAGCGAGGGGATAATAAGGGTGTTGGGTAAGAGCGGATCGGACATAGTGGCGAGGGTGATGGCGATATTCTTGGCGGCGATAGGTGTGGAGTTCGTCTTCGCGGGATTGGCGGGGAAGCTCAAAGCGATCCTTCGTTAAACCATTTTGCGAAGTCCTTCGCGTGATAGGTTATTATCAGATCCGCCCCCGCCCTCTTTATCGAAACCAGAATCTCGTAAACTATCGCCTTCTCGTCCAACCACCCGTTCATGGCACTCGCTTTCACCATGCTGTACTCTCCGCTGACGTTGTAGGCGGCGGTGGGAACCCCGAACCTATCCTTAACCGTTCTGACGATGTCGAGGTACGCCAAAGCTGGCTTTACCATGACTATATCCGCCCCCTCCTCGATGTCGAGCTCCACCTCCCTCAGAGCCTCGTTGCGGTTGTGGATGTCCATCTGATAGCTCCTCCTGTCTCCGAACTTGTAACCGCTCTCAGCCGCCTCCCTAAATGGCCCGTAAAAGCTCGACGCGTATTTGGCGGAGTAGCTCATGATGGCAACGTCGCGGTAACCTTCGGAGTCCAAAGCATCCCTTATCGCTTTGACCATCCCGTCCATCATCCCGGACGGTGCGACGATATCCGCCCCAGCTTCGGCGTGGCTAACCGCTATCCTGCCCAGAATCGGAAGGGTTTCGTCGTTCAACACCACCCCGTCCCTGACAACACCACAGTGTCCGTGGGTCGTGTACTCGCAGAGGCACACGTCGGTAACGACCACCGCGTCCGGATGCTCGCCCTTTATCTCCCTCACGGCCCTCTGTATCACGCCGTTCTTGGCGAAAGCGGAAGAGCCTATCTCATCCTTGTAAGCGGGAATTCCGAATAGTATAAACGCTTTGAGACCCAAATCCATAGCCTTTCCAACCTCATCGGCGACTTGGCCGAGGGGGATTCTATAATACCCGGGCATGGACGAGATCTCCTTGGGCTTCGAGATCGTCTCGTCAACGAAGATGGGCATTACGAGATCGTCGAGATCAAGCTTCGTTTCTTTGAACAGCGGTCTCAGATGATCCTTTCTCAACCTCCTCAGCCTCAACCTCGGAAACCCCATAATCTCCCCCTCCGAACAAATACTCCACCGCCTCTATGACCTCCATCCTTCCGTTCCTCGCACACTCCCTAAGCCTTACGGTCGGCTTCCTTAGGAACTTCTTGACGAACGATTTTACGAAGTCCTCTATTATCGGCACAGCGCTCTCATCGACACCGAACTTGGCGGACAGCTTGTTGTAAAGCTCCCTGATCTCCTCATCCTTAACCTCCTCCGCAGTAAGATACATCAGACTTATAGCCCTCCTCGCCCTTAGATCCTTCAAAAGCGCTTTGAGGTGCTCCAACTCCTCCGCTATAATCTCCTCAGCCTTCTTAGCTTCTTCCATCCTTCTCCTGAGGTTCTCCTCGGCGACCGCTCTTAGATCGTCTATAGTGAAGAGCGTAACGCCTTCGACCTTCCCCACGCCCTCCTCAACGTCCCTCGGCATGGCTATGTCCACTATGAGCAAGGGCCCATCCCTTCTCTTCATCGCCCTCTCCACCATCTCCCTCGTAATTACGTATCCCGGAGCGGAGGTCGCGGAGAATACTACGTCGCTCTCTCCGATCCACCTCTCCAACTCTTCGAACCTGACCGCCTTCCCTCCCACCTCCTTGGCCAACCTCTCCCCCCTCTCGAAGGTTCTGTTCGCAACGAGGATTTCCGCCCTTCCCTTCAACGCCCTCGCCACGGATGTCGCCATCTCCCCCGCTCCGACTATCAGCACCCTCTTACCGTCCACACCGAAGGTCTTGTCCGCGAGTTCAACCGCGGCGGAGCCTATAGAAACCGAACCCTTGTTTATCTTGGTCAGCCTCCTAACCTTGGTTCCAACGTGGATCGCCTTCCTGAAGACTACGTCGAGAACTTCCCCTATTCCGCCGAACCTCTTGCTTATGTGGTAGAAGTCCCTAACCTGCCCCAGTATCTGATCCTCGCCCACTATCATCGATTCCAATCCCGACGCAACCCTCAGTATGTGCTCAAGACAGGCATCGCCTTTGTATATGTCGAGGATCCTCTCGGAAACGCCCATCTCGCTCGCGAACTGCCTCAACACGTTCTCCGTATCTTTGCCGACCACGTACACCTCCACCCTGTTGCACGTGAAGAGGAGGGCGCATTCCTTCACGTTCGGATATGAAAGGATGCGTTTGATAAGCAAGCCACAATTACCGTGCCAAGCCTTTTCGATCTCCTTTATCGATGCCTTCTTGTGAGAAATAACGAGACAGCCTATTTCCATCGTTCCACCTCTTTAAAGCTCGATTTAATAATTTATAACATTTAGCATTTTCCATCGGGGGTGGGATAAAAGTTTTTAAAAGTTCCGTTATCCCTCCATTTGAGCCGGGGTTGCAGAGTGGTACTGCGCCGGCCTTGAGAGCCGGTGCCCGCAAGGGCTCCTGGGTTCGAATCCCAGCCCCGGCGTTCGTCAATTATATAGCTAACACTATTTCAAATGTAAGTTAAAAATATTTCGAAGTAAAGTCAGTAGTTGGTGATTACAAACGAAAGATAAATGAAAAAGAAGAAACTCAAGAAATCGATTTAGGTGATTCAAAATTCGATATGAAAGTTTTTGAACTCTATATATCATGACATTGATAGCTTTACACTTCTTTAGAGAATTTTTTGGACATGTCTATGAAAGTCTAAAAGCAGTCAATGAGACTATGCGTGGTGTTAAATTAATTAGGATTACAAGGAGATGGTAGAGTAAAATTTGAGGAAAAGATTGTTGGTAATTTATCCATAAAATATAATATAAGTAAAAAAATAAATTAGTCTATTATAAATTGCAAATAATAAATTGCAATCGGCCACAGGCTCGCCGATGAATGTTCTTTTGAAATATTTAGGTATTGTTTTCGAATCGACATATCCAAAATTTGGGCAATATAAAATCAAAATTTAAGGTTAGATAAAATATCTAATATATAAACGTATAAAATTCAATCGAGTCGATCATAGACTCTGCTTCTCTTATCTATTTTAAGCACCCAGATTTCATCGATTTCGGGATGAATTTCGTATATGATTCTATATTTGCCAACTCTAATTGAGTAAGTATTTTCTCTATCTTTAAGCTTCTTTCCTAAAAAGGGATCAACTTCAAGAGCTTTTAATCTTCTTAGAATTCTTTCCTTCTCCTTGCTGCTTAGATTATTTATGAATTTAACCACATCTCTGTCAAGATAGACCTTCATAATAACTCATCCAGGGGAAC
>CAZQJR010000129.1:0-2305 GCA_964592825.1 uncultured archaeon
ACGATCTCACATCCTACGCCGACGGCCATAGGGATCGGGGAAACACCCGGACTCATTCCGAACCCGGAAGTTAAGCCCGATCCCGTTCCGCGTTGTACTGTGCTCCGAGAGGGCACGGGAAGCGCGGAAGCTGTCGGCACCCCTTATTAAACAAACTTTAAATATTATGATATCGAACCTCCCCTGAAATGAAGACGCTCGAAAAAGCGGTCGTGTTTCTCTCGATGTTCTTGGGTTTCGGACTCCTCGTGCTATCCCTCGCCTCCATGTACAACGACCTGTCCAACGGCAAACCGGTAGTGTATTACGTGGTCGATTTAGGATTCTTCACCCTCAGCCTGCTCATAGTTGGAGGATCCCTAAGGCTTTACAGAAGGATACTCGCATACGAAGCCCTAACGGATGCGATAGTGGACGATCTCCTTTACAACAGGCTGAAGCCTTTGCTCGAGCAGATAGCCTTTAGCACTGCCGAGATAGACGAGGTCAGAACGAAGCTCGCGGAAATAGAGAACGAGTTGAGGGGTTTGGAGGACAGGATGGTTAAGGGAGGTGCGGAGGTCACGGGGGTGACGTTCTACGTAAAGGCCATAGCCGTTGCGATGATATACTTCGGAATATTTCTGTTCATGATAAACTTCGTCCTACCGTTCGAGGTCTTCATGTACGTGGTCTTCTACGTGATATGGTGGGGTTTCATAACTCAGGAGTTCAACCTTTACGACAGGATGGACGCGTGGATAATCCTCAGCATACCACTGCTCATAGTCCCCACGGCCAGCATAATAATAGAGTCGGTGTTCGGAATAGTCGCCGCGAGGGCTGTGGTGTTCTGGACTTCGCTTATCTACGCCTACGTCTATTACAGGTACGCGAAACGGCTGAAGGTCGGAGTTGAGGGGAGGATGAGTTTCAAGGTGCTCGAGAAGATCAAGAGGTAATATTCATGACATTTTAAAGTCTCGAAAAGTTTTTAAATTGAATTCGTGGTATCTTTTGTGCCGATTCGCCAAAAACAACGACGGCTGTTGTGAGACCATGACGTTAGATAAATTGGAGGAGAGGAAGGAGCAGTTAGAGAGAGAGTTGCAGGAGTATATCGAGAAAAGGGATCAGCTGAACAAAGCCGCCAAGGAGTACAGGGCTAAGAGGGACGAGTTGAATCAGGCCGTCAAGGAGCTCATAGCAAAGGCGAAGGAGCTCAGGGCGAAGAGGGATGAGCTAAACGCGAAGGCTAAGGAGCTCAAGGCTCAGAAGAACGAGCTTTACAAGGAGATTGACGAGCTTTACAAGGAACTCGACAAGCTGAGGAAGAGCATAGACAGGGGCGGAAGGCCTTTGGGGGAGATAGAGAGGGAGATCAGAAGGCTTGAGTTCAAGCAACAGACGTCCGTTCTGACGATAGAGAAGGAGAGGGCACTCGTCGAGAGAATAGCGAGATTGAGGAAGGAGCTTGAGGAAAGGAAGAAGCAATTGGAGAAGCACGAGGAGTTCAAGAAGCTCATAGCGAGGATAAGGGAGCTCAAGGCAAAGGTGAGGGAGATAAATCAGGAGATGATGAAGTACGTCGAAGAGGCGGACAAGTACCACGAGGAGATGCTCAAGATATACGAGGAGGTCGATCAGAAGAGGAAGCTCGCGGACGAGATGCACGAGAAGTATTTGGAGAGCAAGAGGGAGGCTGACAAATGTCACGCGGAGATTCTGAAGATCAGAAGGGACTTGAGGGATCTCGATAAGGTCATAAAGGCTTTGAAGGCGAGGATGGCCAAGAGCAAGGAGGAGAGGGAGAAGGAGGAGTTGATCAGAAAGGCGAGGGAGATCTACGAGATGTTCAAGAGGGGAGAGAAGATCGAAACGGAGGACTTGCTGTTGCTTCAGAGAGCAGGTTTGATATAATCAATTTTTTTCTTCCCAAAATACATATCTCCGATCGCTCCTACATCCGATCGTGCAGGAGGATCTTAGGAGAGACGTAGTAAGGATACTCCTCGTTCTGTTCGGGATAATAGTATTCGGAACATTGGCCTACCACTTCCTCGAAGGCTGGGATCTCTTCGACTGTCTCTACATGACCGTCCTGACAATCACCACTACGGGATACAGGGAGATCGGGCCTATGGGAGTTTACGGGAAGATACTTTCGATGTTCCTCATGTTCTTTGGAGTGGGCATATTCATGTACTCTATAAACGTTCTCGTTCCCGTTCTCGTCGAGAGGAGGATGAAAGGGTGGGAAAAGATGTTGGATAAGGTACGGGATCACTACATCGTCTGCGGTTTCGGTCTGATGGGGAGGGAGGTT
>CAZQJR010000130.1:0-5562 GCA_964592825.1 uncultured archaeon
TCGGTCATGGATCTCCTTCCCCTCTTCTTCATCTCCATCGCAACCCTGACCGCCACCTCTCCCACCTTGTCGGGATCCCTTATCAGAACCCCCTTCACCCTACCTGAGACGAGGTCGTTGACTATCACGTCCGGATTGTCGTTCGTCCTGTCCTGAAGTCCCCTCGCGGAAGCTTCGGAAGTTGCTATCAGGGGAATGCCCATCCTCGCGCACTCCCTAAGCGTGTCCGCCCTGACGCACTGCTCGTCCGTAACGACAACGTCCGGAATTCCCGACCTTATCGCCCTTAGCTCGAAGCTCAACGTTCCGACTATCTTGGCCTTTGGATCGTATCTCGAAGTATCTATGGCCGTGCAACAGAGCCCGGCGAGCTCTACCGCGTCTTCGAGCCCGTGCTCTTCGAGGTAATCCATTATGTTCCTCGCAGGCAGGACGTTGTGCCCTATGACCAATATCACGGGCTTGTTCGTGTCGAGAACTCCGAAACCCGTTTCGATGAGCGGAGCGTCCGGATCGCCCTTAGGGTAGTCGAATGCGACTATCTGGGCTATGTCCGCGACCTCCATGGCAACGTGATCGAGCATTCCAACGTGCAGAGCCTTGCTCTCGTAATCTACGTAGCTCTCCTCCTGCCCGGTGTGGACGGAGTGGAGAACCCTAACGAGCTCCTGCTCGACGTAATCGAGCACAACTTCGAGATCCCCGACGGTCTTTGGTCTTATCCCGAACACGAGCCTTATGTTCGGCGCCTCAACCTCCACGTTTCCCCCCAAGTCTATCGGATGATCCCTCCCGAACTTCTCGACGATGTAGTGGACGAGGTGTCTCGCGTGGGTGCAGTGGGCGGAAGCTCCTAAGAGACAGGCGAGAGTTACTATCCTCGCCTTCTGCGTCCTCAAATCTATCCCGCAAGCTCCCTCCTTGTTGTGGGATAGCTCGCAAGGCCCCATAGTACATAGGTTGCAGAAATCCTGCATGGGAGCGTAGAACGGTTCGTATCTGCTCAGGAGCTTGTGATCCCAGTATCGGAGGTCGAGAATGTGTGGTTTTGGCGTCGGCCCCATTTCCTCCCATTCGTCCTCTTCGACGATCTTCCCTATCCTTATGGTGACGTTTCTGAGGTCGTCGATGACTATGAACCTGTCCATAACCATCCGACCCCGATCTCACATTATAGATTATAAAGTTTTTCCGAAACGGAGTTTTAGCACGATCGATCGTTAACCTTTTGGTGTTAATAATTTAAAGAAATTTAACACTAAGTAACAAGCTCTTTCAGGATTTCGTCCGGTGTCGTGGGCTCGCCCTCGTCAGCTTCGATCACTACCCTATCGGAGGAGAGGTAGTTTGCGTAAATCCCGGAGTGCATCAAGGCGCAACCTTCGGGGGAGATTTCGTCAACCTTAAGCCTCATCCTAACCCATCTCTCCCCCGCCCTCAGCCTAACAACCTGTCCGTCCTTGAATCCGAACGTCTTGGCAGTGTTTGGATTTACAACTACGACCGATCCATCGACGAACTCCTTCGAGAACTTGTCCTTCCTCGCCAGAGCCACCTGAAAACCGTCCCTGTAAGTCAAAAGCCTCAACTCCACCCTCTTCAGGAACTTCGCGAACCTCATCACAACCCCTCCAAGATCCTCCTCAAGATCTTCGCGTCGTCGAACTCCAGCTTGAACTCGGGTTTTAGTTCGACCTCCTTTAGATCGCACCTCAGCATGGTTCCCCCACTCTCCAAACCGGATATGGCGGAAGGAATTACGACGTCGGCCGACTTGGAGGCGAAGCTGAGCTTGGGATCGATTACGATCATCCTCTTGCCCCTCAGCGTATCGAAGGGCAGATCGTTAATCGGATCGTCCCCGACCACGAGTATCGTGTCGAATCGATCGATCTCCCTCCTCCCACCGAAGACCTCGTAGAACCCCATCGCGTTTGTTTGGGGGATCGCCGGAACTGTGTATCCGAAGTCGTTTAGGAAGGGCAGAAATTCTTTGGTGAACACGACGTTGAATTCGGACTTCTTCAACTCTCCCACGACCTTAAGAACCTCTCTCCTCGCCAATCCTCCGCCCATGGCGGAGACGAAATCCTCAACTATTCCATCGTAGTACTCCACGAATACGGCGTTCTTCTTAGCGAGTATCGCGGTGTGACTTTTCCTCACGTCCACGACGGCCAGAAACCTGTCCTCCTCGTGTCCCCTCTGCCTCTTCTTACCCCTCGCGTAGTACGTCCTCGACATCAACCTCGGCATCTCGTTGTGGGCGTCGAACCTCCAGAACATGATTACGTAGGCGTAGTCCCTCACATCTTCGAGCGTCGTAGTCCTAACGGAGCCTTCCACAACCTTCTTCGGCAGGTCGTACCTCAAACCGTTATCGACTCCAGCAGACAGCTTTTCGGCCAGTTTCAGAGCTATCCTCTGAGCCTCAACTGTCGTGTAGTTGAGCCCGTATATCAGAACTCCCTCCGAGTCCTTCAGGATTTCCGTCGCCCTATCTATTGCGGTGTCGATGTCGGTTTCCTTCCCCTCCACCGTCGCCCTCGCTCTCGCAACGTTCCTGTTGAGTATCATGCTCGCCCCTATCCTGCACGCGTGCATCACCTTCCCATCCCTCAACTCCACGTCCTCACACAGGCACGAACATCCGGTGCAGATCATATCACAACTCCTCCAAAAAGGCTATAGCGGAAGTTGGGCAGTTCTCCCTACACGCCACGCAGATCGTTTTCTCCTTGTACCTCCTGCAGAGACTAACGTCCACCACCCTCACCACTCCATCCTCCACTCTCAGAATCGGCCTCTCCAACCTTATCCCGTATCCCGACCCCGCCCCTTCGGGATCCTCGTAAACGTGAACCGGACAAACGACGACGCAGTTCCCGCATCCTATGCAGAGATCCTCGTTGACCACCAGCCCCGTCTCGGTCGCCTTCTCAACGACCTTCAGCATCTCCTCCAGCCTTTTCCTGTTCTCCTCGAACTCCGGCTCGAAAAGGGGTTTGCAGTCCTCAAGCTTCTTCTCCCTCTTTATTAGCTTAAACGCGAAGCTCATGCAGGTTTGTTCTCCGCACATCCTGCAGTTCGTCTTGGGCAATAGCCTGTACACGTCCATCGGGGAAGGCATGGGAAAATTTGATTTGAACAATAATTAAAGATTACCTCGCGTCAAAATAGCTTACCTCAACCACGTCCGCTTGGGTAGTGTCGAGTATGCCGGTGTTGTAAACCCTCACAACCCTACCCATCCCCTTTACGTCAAGCTTCAGCCTCACCACGGTCATCTCCCTCTCCTGAATGACAGAATCGGATACGAAGACGAGGGAGTGGGACACTACTTCCTTCCCCACCACCTCCGCTATCAACCCCGTTACCCCCTTGTCGATGTCGTGAATGGAGCAGGAGGTTATCAACACCTTATCCCCGACGTTCGCCTTGAGGGCGGTGGCGACGTTGTGGGCACTTCTAAGCTCGAGGGTTCTGACCATCCTCCTCATCAACTCCTCGAGCGTTCTCTTCGATATCCCGGTAAGAACGTAACACCTCATCCCACTCACCCGTACATGGGCAGTTCCTCTCTCCTCATGGCCTTCTCCTCATGCATTCTCGCCTGTTCCGCAAGCTTCTGCATCTGAGCCTCAATCATCTCGGCCTCCTTTATCAGCTTCTCCACGCTCACGTTCCAGTCGAACATCCTGTTGAGGACATTTATAACTTCTGCAGCGGCCCTCGGATCGGGGTTGAAACCCAACGTTTCCCCAAGCAATGCCAAGCCGGGGAACTTCTTGGCAACGCATTCGGTCAGAATTGACCCCGCTATTCCAGAAATCGTTCCGCTCTTGAAGATTTCGACGTAGTCCTTTATCTCCTCGAGCAAATCCTTCGAAGTAGCTGCACCGAACACCCTCTTCTTGTCCTCGAACGTCGCAACTCCGGCGAGCGAAAATATCCTTCTCGCCTTTATCTCCATAGCCCATTCCACTATCCTCCTGCTCATCTCGTGAGTCGCGTAGGGAACTATGGGAACGTCGGAATGGATAAGAACGAATCCCAACTCGGTCGACTGGTATATCCTGACCGGAGGAAGAACGACTCCGTCCATAAGGGTGGCTATGGGGGGAAGGCTTTTGGACTCGATTATCCCGATCTGCTCGAGCTTCAACTCCATTATGAAGTGCGTAGAGGCTATCGTGCCCACGAGCCCGATCCCGGGAAAGCTCGTAAGGAGAATCGGGTTCTCAACGTCCACCTTATCGACTACGATTTTCGTGTCGAATTCTTCCATGATCGTGGGTTGGTAAAAGCTTATTTATCCTTTTCCTTATCCGCGATCCATGAGAGAATACAGGTTCAAGAGGGGTTTCAAGCCCACGGTGGAGAGGTTGGAGGAGATGATAGTCAAGCACTTCGGCGAGTTCGAGAAGGATGGCGACGTTTACATCGTCAGGTTCGGAGCCATAGAGGAGTTGAGGCTCTGGATAAAGGACAAGAAGCTCTACGCGGAGTCGAAGACAAATCCGAACGTGCCGGAGGACGTGGCGGTTCAGACCATAAGGACTTACAACAGGTTCTTGGAGGAGTTAACGGGTTACACCGCCAAGGAGAGGCAGAAGCAGTTAAAGAAGGAGGTCGAGAAGGACTAATCTATCCTGAGATCCTTGACGAAAACACCTTCTCCCTCCTCAACGTGCCCGACTATTCTACCCTCAACATCTCCCGATCTCTCCAGCCTCCTCGCGTCGTCCTTCGGCATTACGACGGCGAAGCCCATACCCATGTTGAAGGTTCTGTACATCTCATCATCGTCGACGTTCCCCAACTCCTGAACGAACTCGAAAATTTTCTGCGGTGGTAGGGGGTCGTCTATCACGAACTTTACCTTCTTGAGCCTCTTGAGGTTGAGCAGACCTCCGCCGGTGATGTGAGCTAATCCGTGAACCTCGTAGTTCTCTATCACGTGCAAAACCTCCCTAACGTATATCCTCGTCGGCGTTAGGAGTTCCTCGCCAATAGTCTTACCGTTTTCGAATTCGTCGAAGTAGCTGTAACCCGCACTCTCTATAACCTTCCTCGCGAGCGTTAAACCGTTGCTGTGAATTCCAGAGCTCGGAATTCCGAATATTACGTCTCCGGGACGAATTTCT
Source organism: uncultured archaeon (assembly GCA_964592825.1). Lineage (GTDB taxonomy): Archaea > Halobacteriota > Archaeoglobi > Archaeoglobales > Archaeoglobaceae > WAKM01. Next base: position 5,148 of record CAZQJR010000130.1, read on the forward strand.
TCTCCCGTTATTATGCGATCCTTTCCCACAACCCCCACAGCGGTTCCTACGAGATCCCAACCCTTCAACTGATCCGGCAGGGTCGCGGTTTCCCCACCGACGAGAGTTACGTTGGCCATCCTGCATCCCTCCTCAAGCCCCTTAGCTATCTCCGCCATTACCCTCTCGTCCGGCTCGAACGTCGCTATGTAATCGACCATAGCCACGGGTTCCGCTCCTATGGCAACGAGATCGTTCACGTTCATAGCCACGCAGTCTATTCCGATCGTGTCGAACTTGTTCATCCTCTCCGCGACGATTATCTTGCTCCCAACTCCGTCCGTGGTTATTGCCAGTCCGAAGTCTCCGAAGTCGAGAACGCTCGCGTAGTGACCGGTAAGGATCGGCCTACCGAAACCTTCCCTAACGAACTTCA
>CAZQJR010000131.1:0-1965 GCA_964592825.1 uncultured archaeon
GCTTCGATAACGAAGTCCCTGCTCGAAACCGCGTCGCAACTGTTCTCCACCACACCGTCGAACCCCAACAGCCTCGCGGTGTAATCTCTGTCCAACTCGAACGATGTCCCCGCAAAGGCTGCGGAACCCAAAGGGGATCTGTTAGTTCTACTGAACGCCTCCATAACCCTTTCGAAATCCCTTTCGAGCATGTCGTGGTATGCGAGCATCCAGTGAGCAAGGCGGGTGGGCTGAGCGTATTGTAGGTGGGTAAATCCGGGCATTATCGTTTCCACGTGCTCCTCGGCGACGTTCAGCAAAACCCTCCTAAGTTCGAGTATTGAGAAGGCCAAGGATAGAAGCTTGTCCCTCGCGAACATCCTTAGGCAAGTCGCCACCTCGTCGTTCCTGCTCCTCGCGGTATGCATCCTCTTCCCGGCGGGTGTCTTTTCCGTAACCCTCTTCTCTATCGCCTCGTGAACGTCTTCGCAATCCTTAGGCAGAGAATCGTACCCCTCCTCCCTAACCTCCATCAGAGCCTTCAGAATCTCCCTCGCGTCACCTTCGTCGATGTGCCCGCACTTCAGGAGGCAAAGGACGTGAGCCATGTCGACGAGCACGTCGTAGTGGAAGATCTTCCTATCGTGCTCGAGCGAGGAAGTGAACTGGAGAGCGAGCTCGTCCATCTTTCCCTTCAACCTACTCCTAACGACGCTCATTTCTTCCAAACCACCTCTTTCCCGTACCTTATCTCCACGATCCTGTGCATGGGAATCGCAACTCCGGATCGGAGGTAGAGGAACTTGTGTCCTATCTCCTCTATCTCATCACCCCTGAGCTCGGAAAGACCCTTCGGCCTGTCTATGTAAACGACGACGACCTTGCCGAAGTCGTAGTCGGGATGCCACTTGAACTTGTTCAGCAACTCCCTTATCGTCATAGCTCCTCTTCTTTCGCCAACTCGACGAGCTGACCCTTAAGATTTAGCTTTAACGATTTCTTCGCTATCGCCCTTATCGTTATGGGATCGAGGCCGAGGCTCTTGCTTATGTGCTGAACGGACATCCTGCCCGCCTTGACCTCCTCTATTATCTTCCGAACGAGCTCCTCGAACTCGTCTTCGGGCATGAACACAACTTCGAGTATCTTGTTCAAATCCTTTAGGGAAGAGTAGAAGTTCGCGCTGATGTGGGTGTAGCTAACGTGATACTCCTTTTCCGGCTTTCCGGCGGGATCGGAGGGCATCCTCCACTTTACCTCTAACATTCCGGCGTGTTTTAGTATTCTCAAAGCCTCCTCCGCTCCCTCCCCGAACCTCTCCTTGAGCTCGTTGAACGTCAGCCACTCCGTAAGCAGGGTTTCGTAAACGTTTTTGTAGAGCGTCGTGGAGAAGAGCTGGAGGATAGGGACGAGTTCAACTATGTCGTTCACGAGCTTGGCCCTTCTAACCATCCTACCACCTTCTAAAGAATATTAAAATATTTTCGATCTTTTAGATATTTCTAATTTTCTTTTCGAGCTTTTCGAGTATTCTTCGGTCGTAGTCGATGACGTACCTCATAGCCTCCGCGGCGAGCCTCAACCTGAAGTCTTCCTCGATGCCATCGGCCTTCAGCCTGTTCAAAACTTCACCGTAAAGTTCGGGTCTGCAAACGGGCAGAACGTTCTTGTAGCTCTTTACCGACGCCCTCAAAAGCGCCACGCCACCGACGTCAAGACCCTCAACGTCTTTCAGCTCGTATAAGTTCACGACCACGATTTTGAAGAACCCGGAGTATATCCGCTCGAAGACGGCAGGATGCAAAGTCTTTATCTTCTCGGATTCCTCCAATCCCGTGAGTTCGGACAACCTTCTGACCGGAATCCCCTTCGATTCTAAATATCTGGCAGTTCCCTCCGTAGCGTAGATCGTCCAACCTAAGCCGACCAACCCCTCAGCAAATTCAGTTAGGCCGGTCTTATCCCAAACCGAGACTAGAGCGTTCA
>CAZQJR010000132.1:0-16046 GCA_964592825.1 uncultured archaeon
GGATGGAAGTGGACGATTTTCGCGGTGATTTACAGCTTCCTCGTAGCTTACTTCCTCGCCTTCGTCGCGGAGGTGGTAGCACGATCGATCTTGCCCTCTCCTTAGCTTTCGTGGTTCTCGCTCTGGCGGAGCTTCCGCGCAACCCCATGAACGCCTTCGTGCTCTTCGTAATAGCCGGAACCTTTTTGAAGGGTTTCGTCGTGAAGAAGAAATCTTACGGCTTCGTCGCATCCTTGCTCGCCGTTAGCTTTGCGGTTCTCAGCACCCTCGTTCTTCTGGCGACGGGGGAATTCTGCTTCGGTATGTTCGGTTACGTGACAATTCCTATCCTTTTCAAAAGCTATTTTAGACTCGAAGAGACCTCGGAAACATGGACGGAGGGTACGGAAAGATCGAGTGGGCGAAGAGACACATGAAGGTTTTGGCCAAGATAAGAGAGGAGTTTTCGAAGGAAAAACCGCTCGAAGGGCTTAGGATCGGGATGGCGTTGCACGTTGAGGCCAAGACTGCCGTTTTGGTTCTTACCCTTATCGAGGGAGGTGCGGAGGTGGCGATCACGGGTTGCAACCCGATGAGCACTCAGGATGACGTTGCGGAGGCTTTGAGGGAGATGGGGATAAAGTGCTTTGCCAGAAGGGGGATGAGCAGGGAGGAGTACTACGAGGCTCTAAATAAGGTCATCGACTTCAAGCCAGACATAATAGTCGACGACGGGGCGGATCTCATATTCCTCCTTCACCGCGAAAGAATCGATTGGGCAGACAACGTATTGGGGGCGAGCGAAGAAACCACCACGGGCGTGATAAGGCTTAGGGCTATGGAGAGGGAGGGCGTTCTTAAATTCCCTGTAATAGCTGTGAACGATGCTTACACGAAGTTTTTGTTTGACAACCGCTACGGGACTGGCCAATCAACTTGGGACGGGATAATGAGGGCGACAAACCTGCTGATAGCTGGAAAGACCGTCGTCGTGGCGGGATACGGATGGTGCGGGAGGGGGATAGCGATGAGGGCGAGGGGTCTGGGGGCGAACGTGATAGTGACCGAGGTGGATGAGATCAGAGCGCTCGAAGCGGTTATGGACGGTTTCAGGGTTATGCCGATGGAGGAAGCTGCTAAGGTGGGGGACGTATTCGTCACCGCAACTGGCAACATAAACGTCATACGGGAGGAGCACATAAAGCTCATGAAGGACGGAGCGATTTTGGCCAACGCTGGGCACTTCAACGTGGAAATATCGATTCCAGATTTAGAGAAGCTGAGCAAGAACGTCAGGCAGATCAGGGACTACGTGACGGAATACGATTTGGGTGATAAGAGGGTGTATCTGATAGCCGAAGGAAGGCTCGTAAACCTCGTAGCGGGGGACGGGCATCCCATAGAGGTCATGGACATGAGCTTCTCCGATCAGGCCTTGGCTGTTCGTTACATAGCGGAAAATCACGAAAAATTGGAAAAAAGGGTTTACAGACTCCCGGAGCATTTGGACAGGAAGGTGGCGAGGCTCAAGCTTGAGACGATGGGCGTGAGGATCGATGAGCTTACGGAGGAGCAGATCAGGTATCTGAGCGATTGGAGGCACGGAACGTGAATTTACTGCATCGCCGTCCCTCTCTCCATTTCGCTACTCACTATCTTCTCGAACTCCTGCAAGCTTATGTACTTCGGAGTGTAAGTTCCTCCGAGCCTCTCGATGTTCGAAACGAAAGCTCTTAGATGGTTTCTCGAACCCTTCATCAGGTTTTCGTAAACGAGCCTTATGTCCCTCTTGTTCGTGTGGTTGAGGCACTTCTGAAGGTCGTGTATGTCGAGCTCCTCTATCATCGCTCCAACCTTTAGCGCGTCGAGTTCCGACTTGGATCCTTCGGAAACGAGCTTCTTGTAAAGCTCTTCGAACTTGGGATTCGAGAACTTCCCGACCCCCATCCCCTCAACCGGGTTCTTTAGCCCGTACTTCTCTATCAAAAGCTTCACGGCGTCCATGTGCGTTTGTTCGCTCCTCGCTATGTTCTGGAATATCCTAAGCTTCCACTTGTTGTAGAGCGTCAGATATACGTCTCTCGCAAGCTTTTCCTCCTGAATCATGTGGAGCAGATCCTCCTTCTCCTGTTCCGTAAGATTTCCGGCCTTAATGCTCATTATCTCGTTCCACATCGTCTGGACGCTTACATTGCCATGCATTCCGTGTTGTCCTCCCGGCCCCTTCCCACCCTGTCCGGCTAAAGGCCGCTCTGTGGTCGCACATCCGGCGATAGCAACTGCGACGAGCAACACAACCAACAGTTTTTCTCATAATGACCACCATAATAATGGTTAACGCGATGGTTTAAAAATCTTGTTCAAACCTTCACGTAAATCCTTCCCTTAGCTTTTCTCTCCGCGTGGTCACCCGAATACACCTTGAACACTCCTTCGAACCTCTCGCCCTCGATCTCAGGATTTTCCTCCTCCCCCTCCTCCAAGAACCCGGGCAATAGCTCCTCCACTTCGTTGACCACTATGCTCCCCGCTATCATCCCCGCACCCAACCTCGCCTTGGCAACGTTGAGGACGATCAAGCCTCCTCTCATGTTCGCCCCCGCGAAGTCGTCTGCGGTGCCCTCAACGACGATCTTCCCGTCCCTTATGTAGCTTCCAAGCTCCTTGCCCACGTCACCCTTAACGATCACCCTTCCACCGTTCATACCCCTCCATTCTCCCCTGTAGCTCGCGCATAGGTAATCTCCCGCGTTACCCTCGATTACGATCTCCCCTCCCTTCATGTTCAAAGCGGAAAAGTGACCTACGTTTCCCTTCACGATTATCCTCCCGTCTTTCATGAACGCCCCCAAGTACATCCCAGCATCCCCTTCGACTATTATCTCCCCCCCATCCATTCCCCAGCCGATCCTCTTCACCCTTCCCATGTCACCCTCGAAAACTATCCTCGGCACCTCCGACTTCTCAACCGAAACGTCGAAGAACTCCGATAGCTTTACCCTCCTGTTGCCGTACTGGATCTGCAGGTTCTCTATCTCCTCAACCCCCATGTCCGCTACAACGTTGGGAAGGATCCCTTCCACCTCCAAGCACACGTCCGGCTTTTCCTTAAGCCTCAGCCTTAGCTCACGCATACCCTCTCACTCCTCCTCAGTTCCTCCTCCCCGACGACATAGTTCGAGAGGTTCACGGAGTAGTAGCGCTTGAAGAAGTAGTCGAGATCCTTCTCTATAAGGGATCTGTCCACCTTGCCCGTTGCATCGACCCAGAAAGTCCTTCCCTCCGCCACGTTGACTATCTCTCCCTCCTTCACGACGATCTCTCCTCCCTTAACGGTCATGTAAGCCCTGCTGAAAGCCCTCTCTATCTTCTCCGGCTCCCTGCTCGGATTAACTTCGAGCGGGTTTATGTCGTAAACCGCCACGTCCGCATCCGCCCCCACGCCGAGATGACCCTTGTTCGGGAATCCCGCATCCTTAGCGGGGTTGCTCCTCGTGATCATCGCGATCTCGTAGAAGTCGTATTCCTTGTCGATCGAAGACAGCAGGGTTCTGTGCTCCGTCGACTTGTGCGTTTTTGCCAACATCTCCTCCCTCGCCTTCTTGCTCATCAGCCAAGCTATCACCTTGGGATAGTCCGTGAACACTCCGCCGTTCGGATGATCCGTCGTCATTATCACCTTCTCGGGCTTTATCAGGAGCGCCAACTCCAGCCCTATCGCCCACTGGATTGCGTTGACGAGAACCTTTGGCGAGTAAACGTACGGGGTAACGCCGGGGGCGGTTTCGAGTTCCACGTCCTTGTTCGCCCACTTCAGCCCGGTCAGCATGAAGAGGTCGAACTCCATAGGGGCGTCGGCGGTCATCGTAGTTGTGTCGCCGAATATCACGTTTCCGGTGTCTATCATCACGTTCTCGTTCTTGTTGACCTCCTTCGCCACCTCATCCGCCTTGGACTCGAAGGTCTTCCAGCTGTCCCCACCGTAGCAGTGGAACTGGAGGTGGGTAACGTGCAGGGATTGTCTGCCCTCGAAATCCTTGTTCCTGACGAGCTGTAGGGTTTTAATCGTTATCTCGTAGTTTCCGGGCTCTCCGAGCATGTTGCAATGAAGGTGGACTGAGTGGGGGAGCTTTAGCTCGTTGACAACTTCGACGAGGTTCGTTATTATTTCCCTCGGCGTGACGCCGAAGTATGGGACTTCTTCATCGATGTCGTGGACGTTCTTGCCCCATCCCCAAGCCTCCGTCCCTCCGGGGTTCGTTATCTTGACCGAATACCCCTTCGTAGCCCACAACAGCCAAGCGACGTAGGTCTTCAGTTCCTCCATCTTCTCCTCCGCTATGTACTTCATCACGAACCAGTTTCCGTCGTAGAGGGGGAAGCAGGCCTTGTCTATAATGGGGATCTCGTTTAGCTCGTGATGGGTGTGCCTCGCCATCAGCGGGGGGACAGCAGGCTCTATTACGGTCGTGTAACCCATAAGGGCGTAATCGTAACCGATCAGGTGAACCGTTGGAACGGAGTAACCGCTACCTCCCCTAAGCGCACCCCTCTTGGGAACGAGCCTTCTGAGGCTGTCTTCAGGACGGAACAGCCTTCCGACGTTCACCTTTCCTCCCGCTATGTGGCTGTGGATGTCGAATCCAGCGGGCATAACCAGTTTGTTGCTGACGTCTATCTCCTTCGCCCCCCTAACCTTCTCGACTATCTTCCCGTCCTTTATGCATATGTCCATCCTCTCCCCGTTGATCCCGTTGGCGGGATCGTAAACTATACCGTTCTTTAGAATGAGCTTCATCCTTTCACCTCCACCTCCTTCTTGTAAACCTTGAGCGGACTCGGGCCGAGCCTCTTAAGCTCCTCAACGAACTCCTTAATCACCCTCGCGAACTTCTCACCTTCGGGGGCGGAGATCCACTCCAGTCTTAACCTTTCCTTCTCTATCCCCAAATCTTCGAGCATCTTCCACATCTTCTCCACCCTTCTCTTAGCTTTGTAGTTCCCGGTTAGGTAGTGACAGTCACCCAAGTGACATCCCGCAACCAAAACCCCATCCGCCCCGCTGACGAAGGCCTTCAGGATGTAGAGCGGATCGACCCTCGCGGTGCACATAACCCTGATCGCTCTCACGTTTGGCGGATACTGCATCCTCGCCAAGCCGGCGGTATCCGCTCCCGCGTAGCTACACCAGTTGCAGAGGAAGGCTATTATCTTCGGCTCGATCTCCTCGTTCGGCAAGAAAGCGTTCTCTATCTGAGCGAATATCTGCTTGTCCGTGAAGTTCCTTATCTGAATGGCCTTTGTCGGGCAAGCAGCAGCACATCCTCCGCATCCCGTGCACACTGGCTCCTTCACGTAGGCGGATCCGTAAACTATTCCTATTGCGTTGAAGTCGCAAACCTCCTTGCATATCTCGCATCCGAAGCAGAGCTCGGAATCCGCTATGTATGCCGTAATAGGCTCCACCTCTATCTCACCCTTAGCCATCAAAGTTGCCGCTCTGCTCGCCGCTCCAGATGCCTGAGCTACACTTGTGGGTATGTCCTTAGGCCCTTGGCACGCTCCAGCCAAGAACACTCCGGAAACCATCGTGTCCAACGGTCTCAGCTTCGCGTGGGCTTCCATGAAGAAACCATCCGGCGTCGTTGCAAGGCTGAGTATCTTCCTTATCTTCTCCGCATCCTTGCTCGGCTCTATTGCGGGAGCCAAAACGACCATGTCCACTATCACTTCCATAGGCTCTCCGGTTATCGTGTTCTCCACGAATATGTGGAGGTTGTGATCCCTGTCTTCTACGATCCTGCTCGGCCTACCCCTGATGAACTTCACGCCCATGTCCCTCGCTCTTGCGTAGAACTCCTCGTATCCCTTTCCGGTCGTTCTTATGTCCATGTAGAAGACGTAAACCTCCGCGTCCGGCATCTTCTCCTTTATCTGCTGAGCGTGCTTCAGCGTGTACATGCAACATATTCCGGAGCAGTACCTCTTGTGCTTCTCGCTCCTGCTCCCAACGCACTGAATGAATGCTATCCTCTTCGGAGTCTTTCCGTCCGAAAGCCTGATTATCTTTCCTTCGGTCGGACCCGAGGCGTTTATGAGCCTCTCGAATTCAAGCGACGTAATCACGTTCTTGTAGCGCTTGTATCCGTATTCCTTCACCTTGCTCACGTCGTAGATGTCGAATCCCGTTGCGACGATTATCGTTCCGACTTCGACTTCGACTATCTCGTCCTGCTGGTTGAAGTCTATCGCGTTCCTCTCGCAAACCGCAACGCAAAGTCCACAACCAATGCAGTGTTCGGGATCGATCGTATACTGCTGGGGAACCGCCTGAGGGAAGGGCAGGTATATGGCCTTCCTGTTCGCCAAACCGCAGTCGAACTCGTTCGGCACTTCAATTGGGCAGAACTTGGCACACACACCGCATCCGGTGCAGTCCTCGGTAACGAACCTCGCCTTCTTCCTTATCTTAACCTTGAAGTTCCCCACGTATCCCTCCACGCTTTCGACTTCGGAGTACGTGAAGACGTGGATCTTCTCGTGCTTGTAAGCGTCGACCATCTTCGGGCCCAATATGCAGATCGAGCAGTCCATCGTGGGGAAGGTCTTGTCGAGTTGCGCCATGTGACCGCCCAAGGACACGCTCTTCTCGACCAAGTATACCTCGAACCCCATGTCCGCCAAATCCAACGCAGCCTGTATCCCCGCGACCCCGCCTCCGATGACGAGGGCTTTGGGTATGACCTTGACCTTCTTCTTCTCGAAGGGTTCGAGGTATCTGGCCTTCGCTACCGCCATCCTAACCAAAGCCTTCGCCTTCTCCGTCGCCTCCCTCGGCTGGTTCATGTGAACCCAAGAGCAGTGCTCTCGAATGTTGGCTATCTCCAGCAGGAACGGATTTAGCCCCGCCTCTTCGAGGGTCTTCCTGAACGTCGCCTCGTGCATCCTCGGACTGCAACACGCTATAACGACCCTGTCTATCTCGTGTTCCCTTATCGCCTTCTTTATCTCCTCCTGCCCGCTACTCGAACACACGTACTTGTTGTCAACCGCAAAGACCACATCCTCAAGCGTCTTCGCGTATTCCACTACCTCCTTAACGTTCACGGTTCCCGCTATGTTCTTTCCACAATGACAGACGAAGACCCCTATCCTCACCATACCCTTCCCCCGCTCAGATACCTAACGTTTAGAGCTCCCAACTGATGCACCGCCTTCTCAAAGCTGTCGAACTTCTTCAAAAGTTCCTGCCTGTTCTTCTCTCCCGTCTCCTTCTTCTTCTCAGCGAACTTCCTGAACTTCTGAACTATCTCCTCTCCCGGATCTCCTATCCTCAGGTAACCCTCCCTCGAAGCAGACTTTACGATCTCCTCCCCGAACTCCGTTCTCGTTATGACGAGAGCCCACCCCTCCTCGGTTATATGGCTGACCGAAACGTCTGCGAATTCGGCGTAGAAGTCGGTGCAGAGCTTACATGCCAAGGGAACCTTCTTCTTGTAGCTCCCCCTCGGACAGAATACTCCGACGATTAGCTTAATCTGTTTCGTTCCCAACTTCTCGAACTTCCTAAAGGCCAAAACGTTGCACGGGGCACCGACCACGCCGATCGAACCGAAACCGATCTTCAAAGCTTCCTTTAGCATTGAAACGTTTGGGACTATCGAGAACTTCTCGGCGCATCCCAGAACCTCCTCGCTCTTGGTTGCCAGAATGGGCTTTTCTCCGTCCGTCACTATCGCGCACTCTATCACACCCTTGTCCAAAGCGTAGGCGAGGAGGGAAGATATGACCCCGTGCCTCTTCTCGTCCCCGAACTTGCCCTTCGCGAGGTATATGCCTATCTCCTCGTTTGGCTCCATCTCCACAAGCGCTGTCTTGGGGCATCTGACTATGCAGGATGCGCAGTTCACGCAGTCCTTGACGAGAACGGGGACATCCCTTATCTCTATCGCGTCCTTCCCGCATGATGCGGCGCACGCTCCGCAGAGTGAGCAGAAATCGTTCGAAATTATCTGTTCCTCCAATATCCCGAAGACGTCACCCCTCCTCTCGAAGACCTCTATAAGATTCCTCATCTCCGCGGGCGTTATCTCCACGTCCTCCTCGAACAACCTCCTCAGCAGACCCGTGGATAGGCACTCTCCCACAACCTGAATCCTCCTGAGGAGCTCGGGATTCAGTGTGTAGCTGATTTCCACCTCTTTTTCCACTTTTTTTTCCTCTACCTCCTCCTTTACCTCCTCGAATATCTCCTCTTCCTTGCTGAACTCTTTGAATCCCTTACCCTCTATTCTCAAAGCTCCGAACGGGCAATACTTGACGCAGACTCCGCAAAGGGGACACTCCTCGACCTCCACGTATCCGTCCTTTACCTTTACCCTTATCCCCCCTCCCTTACCCCCCATCGCCCTGACGTCGAGTGACAGGTTGAGCGGGCAGACGACGACGCAGTTTCCGCAGCCCACGCACTTCTCCTTCTCGTAAACGAGCCTCATCCTATCACCCTCTTGAACGCCTCCTCATGAACCTTCGTCCACGGGCCTTTAACCAAGGAGATCACGCTGACGCTCTTTCTCTTAACCCTTATAGCCTCGACCGCGCACACCCTAACGCAAGCTTTGCAGAACAGGCAGACTTCCTCGTTTATCTCTATCTTCTTGCCCTCCGGAAAGCTTATGGCGTTCGTCGGGCATATCTCGGCGCACGCACCGCAAGCCTGACACTTCTCCTCGTCAACGCTTATCTCTCCCATTATCGGCTTTTCTACGAGTATGGCGTCCTCCGGGCACGCTAACTTGCAGTTGGTGCAGTAGATGCAGAGATCCTCGTTTCTCAATATGACCGTCTTCCCGTCCCTCGTCTCGCACTTCAAAGCGTTCCTCGGACAGGCCAGTTCGCACACATTGCAACCATCGGGGCATTTGGACGTGTCTATATCGAAGATGACCGCGTAACGGGGAGAGCAATCGTAATCCTTTATCCTCTTTCCGTTTGAGATCACCTCTATGGCGTTGAATATGCACACCTCGCTACAAACCCCACACAGGTAACAGTTCTCCGCATCTACGATTACGGGATAACCTTCAACTGACGGGGGGTTCAACTCTATACAACCCGCCAAGCAAGCTTCGGCGCACATACCGCACCCTACGCATAGATCCGCCTTGTAAATCAACTTCCTCTCCTCCAAATGGGTTTTCCTCGTTATCGTGAACCCGTTCCTTTCGACCTTCGTCGAGATCCTTAGTTTATTGTCGATCTCCAACCGCTCACCCCCTTACGATTTTTGAGCTCGGCAGGGCTGTTCGTTGGGTTGAGTATTTAAGGTTTTTGCAAAAAGTTCATAATCAATTAATGAAGATACTCTCCGCATGGAATTGGTTATGAACGTTAATGATATATCGAGGTGCTACCAGTGCGGAACGTGCACGGGGGACTGTCCGGTGGCTTGGGTGAACAGAGATTTCAATCCCCGTAAGATAGTTCTAAGCTTACAGACCGACGGGCTGAGTACCGAAAAAGTTTGGCTATGTGCTATGTGCTTCAAGTGTTTACGTTGCCCACGGGACGTCAAACCCGTTGAAGTTTTCTCAAAGCTCAGGAGGATGCACGTAGAGAGCGGGAAGGACGGGGTGGGAGTCAAGATGGTTAAGGCCTTCGTCGAAGTGATAGAGGAGTACGGTAGGCTGGTGGAAACAAAGTTCATGATGAAGTTCATGGGGTTGGAGGCGAGGAAGATGTTGCCTATGAGCGTCGCGTTCAGGATGTGGAGGAACGGTAAGGTATCCCTCTCCGCGAAGAAGTTTGAGTGTGCGGAAGAGGTTAAGAAGATGTTCGAGGTGTGTAGAAATGCTTAGATACGCGTACTTCCCCGGTTGTTCCGCGGAATCGAGCGCAATAGAATACGACATGTCCACTCGGGCGGTTTGCGAAAAGCTCGGAATAGAGCTCGTCGACATCCCGTTCAACTGTTGCGGAACGCACATAGTGGAGGAGTACAACGAGTGCTACTGGCTCTCGTTGAACGCGAGGAACTTCGCCTTGGCGGAGGAGCTCGGAGTCGATGTGGTCACGATATGTTCGAGTTGCTTCTTCAACATGAAGAAGGCCAAGGCGATGATGGAGAACGAGGAGGTGAGAGCGAAGGTCAACGAGGTTTTGGAGAGCGTTGGGAGAAGGTACGAGGGGAAGGTGGACGTGAAGCACATCTTGGGCGTTCTCGTCGACGATTACGGTGTTGACGGGATAATAAGCAGGGTGGAGAGGCTCGTGGAGGTTAAAGCGTCTCCTTACTACGGATGCCTAATCCTCAGACCGGAGGAGATAGTGAAGTTCGACAACGCGGAGGCTCCGAGCAAGATGGAGACGCTCTTGGAGAACATAGGGTGCGAGATATACGAGAACCCCTACAAGGCCGACTGCTGTGGGGCTCCGATAATGCTGATAGATAGGGAAACGCACCTTAGGATGGTGAAAAAGATATTGGACGGAGCCAAGGGTGCGGACTGCATAGTGACCGTCTGTCCGCTCTGCCATTACGCCTTGGACGTCGGTCAGGCGGTTATAGGATACGAGCCCAAGATACCGGTTCTCCACGTTACCCAGATACTCGGCTTGGCGTTGGGGATTCCGGCGGAGAAGCTCGGTCTGGACAAGAACCTCACGCCAACTAAGTCCCTGCTGGAGAAGGTTATTTAAAATTAGGTAAGACCTCCGTTCATGGGCAAACCTTTCGGGAAGAGGATACCCCTCGAAGAGGCCTTGAGGATAATATCGGAGCTCGAACTGGTTAGGGTGGGGAAGGAGAGGGTTTCGGTATTCGAAGCGTGCGACAGGATACTTGCCGAAGACATAGTGGCCAAGTGGGACGTTCCACCGTTCGACAGGGCTGCGATGGACGGTTACGCGGTGAGGGCGGAGGACACGTTCGGAGCGTCTCAAACGAACCCGATTCCGCTGAAGCTCGTGGAGGGCAAGAAAATAGGTGAGGGGGAGGCGGTCAGAATATCTACGGGTACGGCGATGCCCGAAGGTGCGAACGCGGTCGTAATGCTCGAATTCGCGGAGGAGAGGGAAGGTTACGTGGACGTGTTCAAGGCGGTGACGCCGTGGGAGAACGTTTCTAAGAGGGGCGAGGACGTTAGGGCGGGGGAGGTTATTCTGAGGAGGGGCGAGATCCTCCACCCGCAGGACGTTGGGGTGATAGCGTCTCTGGGCTACGGACACGTTGAGGTTCTAAGGAGACCGAGGATCGGAGTCGTCGCGACTGGAAACGAGCTCGTCGAGGTTGGGGAGGATCCCGGGGATGGAAGGATCGTGAACTCGAACTCCCCCATGCTCTGCTGTGCCCTCAGGGAGTTGGGGTGCGATCCCGTTTACTTGGGCATAGTGGAGGACGATTCGGGTAGGATAGAGGAGGCGCTGAGAAAAGCTCTCGAAGAATGCGACGGTGTGATCTTCACCGGTGGAACTTCCGTGGGGGATAGGGATCTCGTTCCCGAAGTGGTGGGAAGGGTCGGTAGGGTGGCGTTTCACGGGGTCGCAATAAAACCCGGGATGCCCGTCGGTATGGGGGTCGTGGACGGAAAGCCCGTCCTCATGCTTCCCGGATTTCCCGTTGCGTGCTTGATAGCGTTCAACGAAATCTTCCCCCACGTCCTCTCAAAGCTTACGGGGGTAAGGATTTTGGCGAGGAGGGGGAGCGTTGTAAGGGGGAGGCTTAGCAGAAGGGTGCCCTCCCAGCCGGGGGTGAGGTCGTTCGTCAGGGTGATCGTGAGGGACGGAGTAGTGGAACCCATCAGGTCGTCGGGATCGGGAATACTTTCCTCGATGGTCAGGGCGAACGGGATGCTCGTCGTGCCGGAGGAGAAGGAGGGTTACGAGGAAGGGGAGGAGGTGGAGGTTACGCTCGTGAGGGATATCGTCAAAGTTTTCTGACGAATTCCTCCATCCTGTCCACAGCCTCCTTCAGCTTCTCCATGCTCACCGCGTAGGCGCACCTTATGTATCCCTCCCCGCACTCTCCGAACGCGTTTCCGGGAACCACCGCGACCCCCTTTTCCATCAAAAGCCTCTCGGCGAATTCTTCACTGCTAAGCCCGTACCCCTCTATCTTGGGAAAGGCGTAAAAAGCCCCCTCCGGCTTTCTGATCTCGAACAACCCCTCGAGTCTCTTGACGAAGAAGTTCCTCCTCCTCATGTACTCCGCCCTTATCCTTTCGAGTTCCTCCTCGCATCCCCTCAGGGCCTCTATGGCTCCTATTTGAGCGGTTATCGGTGCGCATAACATGCAGTATTGGTGGATCTTCAGCATCGCCTCCACGAGGTCGTCGGGAGCTATGACGTATCCCACCCTGAACCCCGTCATGGCGAAGGCCTTGGAGAAACCGTTCAGTATTATCGTCCTGTCCTCCATCCCGTTGAGGGAAGCTATGGACACGTGCTTACCCGAATAGCTAAGTTCGGCGTAAATCTCGTCCGATATAACTATTAAATCCCTCTCCACGACGAAATCCGCTATCTCTTCGAGTTCCTTCCTCTTGTAGCTAACCCCCGTTGGGTTGTTCGGATAGTTCAGGACTATCGCCTTTAGATCGTAATCCTTTGAGTGTTTCGATAGCAGTTCGTAACTCGGCTTGAATTCGGGGGTGGTCGGGACGGAGATAGCTTCCCCTCCCGCGAGGACGGTTAGGGGTTTGTAGGAAACGTAAGCCGGTTCGGGAATGAGCACGCCATCTCCGGGATTTATTATCGCCCTAAGGGCGAGGTCTATCCCCTCGCTCACGCCCGTCGTGACTATGACGTTATCCACGCCAGCTTTCACGCCGAACTTCCTGTAATACCTAACTATCTCCTCCCTAAGCTCGGGAATACCGTGATTGGACGTGTAGGACGTTATTCCTCTCTCGAGGGAGTATATCATCTGTTCCCTAATTCTCCAAGGGACGGGAAAGTCGGGCTCTCCGACTCCCAAGCTTATAACGTCCGGCCTACCCATTACGAGGTCGAAGAACCTCCTGATTCCGGAAGGTTTTATCGAGTCGACCCTCTCGCTTATCCTACGGGGCAAACGCGAGCCTCCTGTCCTCTTCATCCTTAAACAGCAAAACACCCTCCTCCTTGTAACTCCTCAAAACGAAGTGCGTGAAAGTGTCCCTAACCTCGGGAATCGTGGATATCTTCTCCGCAACGAAGAACGCGACGTCCTTTAGGGATTTCCCCTTAACAACGACCTGAAAATCGTAATCTCCGCTTATGAGCCTTACCGCGTGGACTTCGGGGTACTTGGCTATCCTCCTCGCTATGTCGTCGTAACCCTTCTCCCTCGAAAGCGTTACCCTCACGTCTATTATGGCGTATATGACCTCCTCCCCCGCCTTTTCCCAATCTATAAGGGTCTTATACTTCAGAATAGTTCCGTCCTCCTCCTTGGCTTTTATTATCTCCTCAACCTCTTTCTCGTCGTATCCGGTCATTTCGGCGATCTCCTTAGGCGTCAGCCTCGCGTTGTCTTCGAGAATCTTCAAAATTTCGATGACCTTGTCCATCGGGTTAGATTTATCATGAGGATATTTATTGCTTTCCTCGGCCAGCCGATCCCTCATCACCGCTCAGCGTTCCACGGCCTCCTCATCGGCCATCGAATACGGACTCGAACTCCCTAATTAGCCTTTCCTTCCTGTATCCGTGATCTATGAAGTCCCAAGGAAGATTCCTGTCCGTAGGAATCGCCTCCAAATACTTCGTTAGTCCCAACTTGGACGCGACCCTCAGCTTAGGCCTCCCCGCCTCCACGAAGTCAGCCACGTCTTCTTCCCCCCTCGACAGTATGGTCTGAACGGCGAACCCCTCTACGCCTTCTACGCTTACCTCCGCAAACCTCGAAAGCTCCCTCTTCAGAAACCTTATCCTTTTCCTCAACTCCTCCATTCCCCTCTTCACGTCCTCGAATCCCGTGTACGGGAGCCATTGGAAGGGCGTGTGGGGTTTTGGGACGAGAGGGTTTACGGAAACGGACACCTTCGGAATCTCCTCCCTCACCCTCTCCACCATCCTAACGATCTCCGCCACGTCCTCCATTCTTTCCGTCGGAAGACCGACCATGAAGTATAGCTTGACGCTCCTGATCCCCTTCTCCTTCGCTACGTTCACGGCGTTCATAACGTCCTCCTCATCTATCCCCTTCATGAGCAACTCCCTCAGCCTCTCACTCCCAGCCTCGGGCGCTATCGTGAAGCTCCTCAGCCCTCCCGAGACGAGCAGTTCCATAAGCTCCTCATCGACGGTGTCCGCTCTTATGGACGAAGGAGAAACCATGAATCCCATCTCCACGAGCCCGGCTATGAGTTCTTTGATCCTCGGATGGTCGGAGACGGACGGGGCTATGAGGGCGACCTTGTTCACCCTCCCCCTGTACCCCTCCGCGACTTCGAGCAGAATCCTTACGTCCCTCCACCGGGGCGGGGAGTATATCTGCCTTACAACGCAGAATCTGCACCTCCTGACGCATCCCCTCCCGACTTCGAGCAGGACGCACCTCCCGTAAGCTCCCTCCCCTATTATCTGCCTTCTAAGATGGAAGTCGAGCTTGGAAGGTCTTATCCTCCTTACCCTATCCTCCTCCCCCGTGTAGATCCCCTCGACTCCGCGGAGATCCTCCCCGCTCCTCGCATCGAGTATAGCGTCGATAACCCCGCTCCCCTCCACCTCCCCGACGACGAAGGCGTCGAAGAATCTGAGCACCGGCTTTGGATTGAGCATGCAACACGGCCCGCCGGCGACCTTCAAACCTTCGAAACCGCTCTCCTTAAGTATCCTCACCGCCCTGAAGTAGTCCTCCTCGTATTGAAGGGAGAAGAACGCGATTTCGAAGTCCTTCAGAGGTCTTCCGCTCTCCAGACTTCTAAGGCCACCGAAAACGTCTGTGTAAAACCTCTCGCATATCCAACCCTCCCTCGAGTTTATCTCGGCGTAGATGTACTGGAGCCCTATGTTGGCTATGCCACCGACGTATCTGTTCGGATAGACCAAGGCGACTCCCTTCAGTCCCCTCCTCCACGCCTTGAGGAACGGATTCTCCTCCTTCAATGCGATAACCCTTTATCGGGGCGTAACTTAACACCATCGATGATCCTCGACTTCCCCTCAACGCCGGAATCGAGGAGGCTGGCCAAGGCTTACGGTTACGACGAGTTCATAATCAGGAGGTGGATTGTCTTTTTCGGGCTCGAGGAGACGATAAAGCTCGTAGAGGCTATGGAGAAGGGAATACCGAAGCACATCCGCGTCAACACGCTCAAGATATCCGAGGAGGAGCTTTTGGAAAGACTCGAGGAGAGGGGGTTCGTGCTACACGATACCGAGATCCCCTTCTGCTACAAGGTCGAGGAGGAGCCGTACTCAATCGGCGCGACCCCCGAATACCTTATGGGATACTACTACGTCATGGAGAAGAGCTCGTGCGTTCCTCCCCTCGCCCTCTCCCCCGAGCCCGGTGAAGTAGTTCTCGACATGGCTGCATCTCCCGGCGGAAAGACTACTATGCTGGCTCAGTTGATGAGAAACAAGGGGGTTTTGATAGCGATAGAGGCTAACGCGGAGAGGATTCAACCCCTCGTAGATAACGTTCACAGGATGGGGGTCTTGAACGCGGTTGTGGTTAGGATGAATGCGGTCAAATTCAAGAATCTTGGGATAAGGGTGGACAGGGTTCTGCTCGACGCCCCGTGTAGCGGGGAGGGCGTGATCCACAAGGACAGGTCGAGGAAGACTGATAGGGGTAAGAGGGACATAGAGTTCTGCTCGAGGTTGCAGAGGGATCTTCTCGATTCCGCACTGAGGAGCCTCAAACCGGGGGGAGTTTTGGTTTACTCGACGTGCTCCCTCACCCCCGAGGAAAACGAATTGAACGTTCAGTGGGTTTTGGAGAACTACGATGTCGAGATAGAGGAGATACCTTGGGGCGATCCGGCGTTGACCGAGGTCGGGGATTTTAAGCTGGACGGGGAGATAAAAAAGTGTAGGAGGTTCTATCCTCACAAGCACGAAACTTCCGGATTCTTCGTCGC
>CAZQJR010000133.1:0-14659 GCA_964592825.1 uncultured archaeon
ATAGAGAACTTGGCGAGAAATCTGCCGGAGTCCGAACTCAGTTGCGATTCTATACGCGACGGATTCCACTTCGGAAGGAGCGAGGCACCCCCGGGGGACATCCTGATAGCCTTGGAGGTGGAGGACGGGAGAGTTGGGTGGATAGGGATAAGACCTCCATCGATCGTAAACTACCTCGCGTTCTCCCGCTCGGTAGTCGGAAACATCTTCACCGACTACCCCTTCGCTCTCGAGAGCTTCGGGCTTAGCTTTTCCGACGCCGACGTCTTTTCACCGGGTGGGTGATGAACGTGTGGATCGTAAGGGGTCTGAGGAAGGGAGTGATAACGACGAGGTATCCCGACGAGGAGCCGAGCGAGGAGGAGGTGCCGAACGTAGGAATTCCCAAGAGGGTGGGTGAAGGGGAGGGGCGTTGCCCCACATCCGCCATATCACCGAGGGGCGTCGATCCTTTCAAGTGTATATCGTGCGGTAGGTGCGAGAGATTCGGTTATAGGAAGAGCAGGGACGTCGAGATAGCCGAGGTGAAGAGAACGCTACCGTTTGGGAGATCAGTTCACATATTCCCCGTGGACGTGGGCAGCTGCAACGCCTGCAACTTGGAGCTCGAGAACTTGGGAAACCCATACTACGACTTCCACAGGCTCGGATTCTTCTTCACACCCACCCCGAGGCACGCGGACGTAATGCTCGTGATGGGAAGTCCAACGGAGAGAATGATCGAGCCTATGCTCAAGGCGTACGAGTCCATGCCGGAACCCAAGATCGTAATTGCAATGGGAACGTGTGCGTGCGGGGGTTTCTTGGGGAAGGGGGTAGATGAGTATTTGGAGGTGGACGTTAAGATCGCAGGCTGCCCACCCCACCCCATAGCCATCCTTCACGGCCTGCTGAAGGCGTGCGGGAGGTGAAGAAGATGATAGAGTTGTTCATCCCGTTCTTAATAGCTTCTGCTCTCTCCATACTTAGCAAAAGGCTGTCCTACATCCTCACAGCGCTGGGATGCGTCATCGCAATGTTCGCTGTCAAGTTCGATCCGGTTTCGAGGTACTTCGCCCTAATTTCCTTTCTGATAGGGGCGGCTATCTGCGTATATTCCGTGCGCTACGACGAACACGATAGAATGGTGTCCTTCTCGATCCCCCTCATACTCGCATCCGTTCTGCTCGTTCTCATATCGAAGGACTGCGTGAGCTTTCTGATCGGATGGGAGGGAATGACTCTCGCAACGTTCTTGGCCATGTCGGTTACGGGATACAGGAAACCAGCGTACACAATGCTCGCGTTCGGAGAGCTCAGCGCGATCTTAATCCTCCTTGGATTCTCCGTTGGAATTGCCGAGTTCGGAACGGTAGATTTCACGGCGTGGAGGGGTCTTCCAATCCTCCTGTGCATCCTCGGGTTCATGGTGAAGATGGAGATATTCCCGTTCCACATCTGGGCTCCTCCCTCCTACGACAGGGCTCCAGCGAACGTAGCTGCAGTTCTCGGATCAATCCTAACGCTGATGGGCGTTTACGGGATCGTGAGGTTCACGGAAATTTACAGACCTCCCATGCCCTTCGCCCTGCTCATGCTCTTTCTGGGATGCGTGACGGCCGTGGTAGGCGCACTTCACGCCGTAACGTGCGAGGGGATGAAGGAGTTGCCTGCATATAGCACGATAGAGCACGACGGGATAATCCTCACGCTCCTCGGAGCTTACGCGATATCGAACAACCCCATCCTATCAGCCTTCGCACTGTTCTCGGCGTTATTCTACTCTTTCGCACACAGCACCGCCAAGTCCCTGCTCATAATGTCGGTCGGGGATAGGAGGAGGTTTTCGGAAGTAGGGAGGTTGAGCTTCTTGGGAGTTCTATCCGGTTACGTCTCCGCCCTCTCACTTTCAGCGATACCTCCCTTCCCCGGATTCACCGCGGAGTGGATGGCTCTCGAAACCCTCTTCCAGTCTTTCCAGCTTCCCGAAACCGGGCTCAGGATCGTAGTCGTTCTCGTTGGAGCGGTCATAGCTCTCGCCGCGGGAGTCAGCGCTGTATCGATGAGCAAGATGATAGCCTACGGATTTCAGAGGCAGGAGAGGAGGAGAGTTGGGGTTGACGACTTGGGATCCCTCGTTCTCGTAGTAGCTATAGTCCTTCTCGGAATCCTGCCCCAACTCGTCGTTCCGCTCGTCGATCCCATCGTAAGGGTAACGGGGGTGAGCGCCGAGTCTTTCGTCGGAGGTGCCCTCGCCATCCCGAAGGGATTCCTGCTGATTTCCGGAAAGGGATTCGGATGTCTCTCTCCTACGTTCGTTTTCGTGTTCGTAACATCCCTCTCAGCCCTCGTTTACGCGCTTACGAGGAGGAGGGTTAGGTTCACGGAGCCTTGGGCGGGGGGTGTGGAGAGCGAGGAATACGACTCCCTCGCGTATTCGATGATAATCAGGATCGTGCTCAGATGGTTCTACAGAACAAAGGAGTTGGCGTGCGACGTTATTTGGGGGGACGTGGTGGAGGCTTTCTACGTGAACGTCTCCAAAGCGTGCGTTGCGGCGGCGGAGGTGTTCAGGAGGAACGTGATGAACGGGAAAGTGGGATTTTACGTCTTATATATCCTGATAGCGTTGTTCGTTACGTTGGCCGTCGTGAGGTGATGCCATGTTCGAGAGAATACTGCTCGGTTACGACGGTTCGGAGGGGGCTAAGAGGGCTCTCGAGGTCGCGGTCGACATGGCCAAGAGGTATTCGGCCGAACTTCACGTAATTTCCGTCGCGAGGATTCCGGAGTACTTCGAGCTCAGGGAGGAGACGGAGAGGGCGAAGAGGTATTACGAAGACGTACTCAGATACGCGAAGGAGTTCGCGGGAAAAATGGGGGTGGAGGTGGAGGGACACTTGGAGTTCGGCAAGCCGAGCGAGGAGATAGTGAGGAAGGCGAAGGAGATAGGGGCAGATTTGATAGTCCTCGGTGTTAAAACCAAGCATCCGTTCGACAGGAGGATATTGGGAGGGACGGGGGATAAAGTGGTTGATTACGCCCATTGCTCGGTTCTGATAGTGAGGTGATTCAATGGACTTGGAGGGGGTGAAGAGGTTCGTTCTGAGCAGAAGGGCGTTCGACGGTGGGTTCGCATTCTGCCAGCCCCTTCCCTCCTCGCTCCCGGAAACCTATTACGGTGTCTACGTGCTCAAAGCGTTGGATGTGGAAGTAGAGGATAAGGACAAACTCATCCAATTCCTTCGCTCCAAATTGGGATCGGACGTTTATTCCATATTTTACGTCCTAAAGACCCTCTACACGCTCGGGGAGGATCTACCAAACGTCGCGGACGTTCTTGAGAAAAGGCTCGAGGAGGCAATGGGTAGGGAGCAGAAGGATTTGAGCTACGAGGTCGGAATAACTGCGACGTACTCCTTCGAGAATCCGAACGTTCTCAGGGAGATATACATGATCGTCGAGTCTTTGAGGTTGCTCGGGATAGAGACAGATGTGGGGGACTTCGTCGAGAGGTTCAGGAGGAACGGGGGATACGGGGTGGGTAGAGCGAACTTGAAGGACACGTTCTACGCCGTGTCGGTGGTTGGGGGGGACGGTGAGGTGATAAGGTTCGTCTTGGAGCACGAATGCGAGGAGGGGGGATTCGCCAAGCACCCGCACTCCTACCCGCCCTACCTCGAGGACACGTACCACGCCCTCTCAATATTCGACACCCTCGGATACGATTACAGAAGCGGTAAGACCGTAGAATACGTTAAATCCCTCCAGAACCCGGACGGCGGATTCAGGAGGAGCATATACCTCGGGATATCCACGCTCGAGGATACATTCTACGCCATCGCAAGCCTCAAGATGCTCGGGGAGATATGAGGTTCTTCTGTCCCAAGTGCTGGGCAGAGTTTGAGGAGGAGAGGGACAGGTGCCCCAAGTGCGGATTCGAGTTCAGGGATCTAAGCTACGAGGACAAGCTCATTCTTGCCTTGAAGCACCCGATCTTGGAATTCAAGATAAACGCAATAAGGACGCTCGGAATGATCGGGTCGAAGAGGGCGGTTAGGGTGTTTGAGAGGATGGTTGAGGAGGAAACTGTGCCGATAATACTCGAAATAGTCGAAGCTCTCGCGAGAATAGGTGGTGACGAGAGCAGAAAGCTTCTCGAAAGGTTAACGAGGCACAGGTCGAAGCTCGTGGCGAAGAGGGCGAGGGAAAAGCTCATCTGAGCTCTATCTTCTCCTCCCTTCTAACCTTGTCCTCCACCCTCTCCGTTTTAGAGAAGGATCTGTACCTCCCCTTGCTTATGTACTCTTCTATCTTTCTTATGAACCTGTCGTTCGTCCTTATCACGGGGAGGATCGTCGTGTCCCCCCTTATGTCCTTGATCCTGTTAACGTACTCCACGGTATCGTCGTTGCCGTAGTAGAGAACCCAGTTCCTGAAGTCTCCGACCTCGCAGAACGATGCGTAGCTTATTAGCTCGACTATGGCGAACTTTCCGTCTATTATGCCGTGAAGGGTGTCGTAGTCCACGAGGTAAAGCCTCCCGTTGGAATAGAACAGCCTCTCCGCCTCCAAAGCTATCGCCTGCCTGACGAACTCGTCCAAACTGAACTCCTCCGGCTCGTCGAGCATCACTGGGCCGATGTAGATGATCTGATCCATGTCTAACGGTTGGCAGAACGCTAATTAAAGCTTTTGCAAAAGGGAACTCCAGCCGCAGTGGAGCTCTATTTCTCCGTCCCACCCCACCTTGGGGTAGGCGTTGTAGATCTCCACCTCATCCCCTATATCGAGTTCACCGTAGAGCTTAGCGTTCTCGCCCCAGAGCAAGACCCTTATCCTACCCGTTTCGTCCGAAACGAAGATCTCCGCGAGATCCCTGTCCCTAACGACCTTCAACTCCCCGAACCCGCTCACCCTTCCCCTCACGTTGACCCTCCTCAACGGAACGACCTTGGATACTGGGGTGAAGACGTTCGGCGGGTCGATTCTCCCCAACACCCTAAGTTCGGTTACCACATCTCCGAACACCAACCCCTCCACCACATCTCCCCTGCTGAGCTCGACGTCGCATCTGAGGAAACATACCCTAACGTCGTGCCCGTGCTTCAGAGCCATCCTCCTCCCCCGCACCGCCAATACTATTCCCCTAAATCTCTCCCTCGAATCCTCCAAGATCTCCACGTCAGAAGGATCGTTTACCGAGAGCTCTATTCCGTCCCTCCTCTTCACGAAACCCCTCAACCTAACCCTGCAACCCTCCGCAACGTCTCCAGTCCTTATAAGTTCGGCCGAATCGTTCCAAAGGGTCACCCTAACCCTCGCGCTTTCGTCCCTCAGAATCAGGTTGGCAACGAGACCCCTCCTTCCGTTCTTCAGGAACACCCTCACCCCCAAAACCTTCTCCACTATTCCCTCAACCACTACCTTACCCCTCTTACAGGAAAGCTCCCCGAGCTTAGTCGTGGGCATTTTGCCGAAGCTGTAATCGACCAAAAGCTTGAGGGTATCGTCGTCGATTAGATCTCCGAAGTGCTCCCTGAACTCCCTCAAACGTCTTTCGTACTCTTCCATCACGACGCTTTGGTTGGGGGGTCGATATAGTTAACGCTTTAACCGTCGAGTTAGATCGAACTCCCATGGACACTATAACCTCGCGCGAGATGGCGGTCATAGATACCAACTGCGAATACTTCGGCCTTTCGAGGCTTCAGCTGATGGAAAACGCTGGAAGAGGGCTTGCGGAAGAGATTAGGAAGAGGACGAGGCCGTGCGGGGTGGCGATATTCGCGGGCTTGGGGAACAACGGTGGGGACGCTTTCGTAGCTGCGAGGTTCCTGAAGGATTACGACGTCCGCGTGTACCTCATGGGATCCGCCAAGGACATAAAGACTGAGATAGCGATGAGAAACTTTCGGATTCTAAGGAACGCCGGGTTCGAAATAGTGGAAGTTAGGGATTCGTCTTTGCTGAAGGATTTCGATGCTGAAATCGTTGTAGACGGTATGCTCGGAACTGGGGTTAGGGGAAGGCTGAGACAGCCCTACGCTAAAGCCGTCGAAATTATAAACGAGTCCGACGCCACGGTTTTCGCCGTGGATGTTCCGACGGGGCTGAATCCCGACACCGGGGAATACGAGCAGTGCGTTGAGGCGGACGTGACCGTGACTTTCCACAAGGCCAAGCCGGGACTTCTGAAGGCCAAGGAGGTCGTAGGGGAGCTCGTGATCAAGGACATAGGAATACCAAAGGAGTTCGAGAGACTCGTGGGGCCGGGAGAGGTCAAAGCTACCTACAGGAGGTTCGAATCCGGACATAAGGGCAACCACGGTAGAATCCTGATAGTAGGGGGTGGAGAATATACAGGCGCCCCGGCCCTCACCGCGCTCGCATCCCTATACGCCGGAGCGGACATAGCGACTCTCGTCGTTCCGGAGAGGATATACCCGATAGTTGCGAGCTTCTCGCCGAACCTAATCGTTAGAAAGGTTGGGGGTGATGTGATAACGCTAAAGCATTTGGATGAGATAGCGGAGATGGCCAAGAGGCACCACGTCGTCGTTTTAGGTATGGGGGTTGGGAGGGACGGGGAGTTCAAGGATTTCGTCGCAGAACTTTTGAAGCACATCGACAAGGCTGTGCTCGATGCGGACGGGATCACAGCCGACATTCCGGAAGAGGTGGAGTGCGTTCTAACGCCTCACGCCGGAGAGTTCAGGAGGGTGTTTGGGTTGGATGCGAGCGTCGAGAACGCTAAGAAGGTTGCCGAGAAGATTGGGGCGGTGATCCTGCTAAAGGGCAAAGAGGACGTGATTACGGACGGGGAGAGAACGAAAATAAATAGGAGCGGAAACGCTGGAATGACCGTAGGCGGAACTGGGGACGTTTTGGCGGGAATAGTCGGGGCTTTCTTCGCTCTGAACGACGCGTTCTGGAGTGCCTGCGCTTCGGCGTTCGTCAACGGAAGGGCGGGGGAGATATGCTACGAGGAATTCGGTTACAACTACACGGCAACCGATCTCCTTAAGGC
The DNA here is from genome assembly GCA_964592825.1 of uncultured archaeon. GTDB lineage: Archaea > Halobacteriota > Archaeoglobi > Archaeoglobales > Archaeoglobaceae > WAKM01. Next base: position 7,010 of record CAZQJR010000133.1, read on the forward strand.
CATACCGAAGGCGATAAGGGAGGCGATCGAATTCTAATCCTGCTCGGTCTTCACCCTCTCCACTATCATCTTCCCCGCCACTATCTCGTCAACGCTGTGAATTACCGCACCCAAGTCCTCTATAACCTTCTTAATCTTTTCGAAGTCCATATCGTCGCCAACTATCGTGATCTTGAGAGTTTCAGTGTTCTGATCCATCTCCGAGAGGCTGAGGTTCACGCCCTCAACGTTCTCGACCTCGCTCAGCCTCAAGGCCAATATGATGTTGCTCGGTTCGTGGGGCTTTAAAACATCCAGCACGAGCCTTCTCAGCCCTGCCACATAAAGATTTCTCAACGAGATTATTTAACTCTTGCCCCTTAAATATTTTGAACTTTTATAATTTTAATATATTGTCTCAAAAAGCTTTAATATCCCGTCGTGTTCATAAAGGTTGGTGGGCTAGGCCGGGGGGTTCGGCGTCCCCTGTAACCCGAAACCGTCGATATGCGGGGGCCGAAGCCGAGGGAAGGCCCGCCGAGCGGAAATCACCAGTCCGATCCGGTCTCGCAGAGTCCCCGTCCCGAAGGGTCGGCGGTCACGGTTGGGACATCTGGAGGGATGTCCCGCCGTGTTTGCCGGGGGAACCGGCCCAGGCCCGGAAGGGAGCAGGCTTACCCCGGACGACCGGCGCTTTCGGGGGTGCGGGGAGGAGAGGCCGGATCGGGCTGCTTTCCGTTAGGCGGGTCGACCCGAGGCGTGCCCACCATTTCTCTGAAATTCAGAGAGACTCCACACCTTTTATTCTCCGAAATCGACAACATAAACATGGAGGAGGTAAGGGATCTCAAGGACGTTTTGGAGAGGGTCGAGGAGAAGCTCGTCGTGGTAAGATATGTTCACATCGCCGTTGCCTTCGTCTATTGGTCCACCGTTCTCGCGTCATTCTACATCCTTCTCTCCGTCGTGCGGAGGATGGACTGGCTGACGGGGATGGCGTTTTGGCTTTCCGCCGTGGCGGTTTACTACCCGGTATGGAGCAGGACTAAGAGGATCTTGGGCTTGAACTTCAGAACGTTCTCCTACAAGATTCTACTCCCTCTGGCCATAACCGTATCCATATGCTTCTGGTTGCCAAACTATTTGGTGAAGTTCACGAGCTTCGAGAGGGCGATAGGAGTTACGATCCTCTGCTCCGTGTCCCTCTACCTACTCGTAGTGGCCATCGTTGTCGGGGCGAGGAGGGGAAGATTCCCGACCGAACTCATCCCGCCCATCCTGTCCTTCATCTTCGTCCCGGCGGTTCTAACGGTCGGAGATCCCATCACCTTCGCCGGATTCGTTATCGTAACGACCTACGGCATCACCGCATTAACGTGCCTGTTCAAGGCGATAAACGTGGTAGAGTGAGATGGAGGCGTTCAAAGGTCTGAAGGGACATCCGCTGAACAACCCCGTGAGGCTCGGAATAATGGTCTTTCTCCTCTCGAAGGAGAGGGCGCTCTTCAAGACCCTTCAAAATGTCCTCGAACTGACGCCCGGAAACCTCGATTCCCACCTCAAAGCCCTCGAAAGAGAAGGATACGTCGAGCTGAAAAAGGCGATAGCGGATAGACCGAGGACGGTCGTCGTGATCACCGAAAGGGGGGCGAGGGAGACGAGGAAGTATCTGGAGATGCTAAAAGAAATTCTGAAAGATATAGAAAAGTATTAATATCTTTTATGATATATACTGAATTCAAATTAAATTTCTGAAGATTTGGAATTCAAAAATCTCAGGATTATCGAGTCTCTTTCAGGGAAAGATTTATATATTTCTGAGATCTAATTCAATTCTACAACGTTCGGAGGTGGTTAAGTGAGTCTGGATAGGTTGAGGGAGATACAGGCGTTAAACACGCTCGTGTTCGAAACCTTAGGACAACCGGAGAAGGAGAGGGAGTTCAAGTTCAAAGAACTTAAGAGGTGGGGTTTCGATCTGATAAGGGGAAGGAAAGGCGGAGTGGAGACTTACTTCACCGCGGAGGAGGGCAAGAGGAAGGTCGGTGAGAAGTACGAGGAGGAGGGCGTAGAATACGAGGTAAGCGAGATACTGACGGAGTTGCCCAAGAACAAACGACTCTACGCCCACATAGAGAGCTACAGCGGTAGGGCTTACATAGTATGCCAGCTCAGGGAGGGTGAGGAGAACATAGAGATCCTCAGGGTTCCCGCTGGTTCCCTCGTGCTCTCCTTCTTCAAGAAGAACAAGCTGAACCAACTCGTGGCGCACATGAGGAACGTGGGCATATGCGTAGAGTTCGTGAAGCAGAGGGGGCAGGAGGGCAAACCCGTTCCCTACGAGGAACTGCCGAGCGTCGCGAGGAAGTTCTTGAGAACCGTTAAGGACGTGGAGAAGGAGGCTGGGTTCGGAAGGGTTGCGTTGGCTTACTACGGAGAGGACAAGGAGATGAAGCCGAGGTACAGGATCTCGTGGCTCCTTCCCACCATAGCCATGTTCGATCTGGAAATAGCCCAAAAAGCGGACAAGGCTCTTGCGATGTTCGTGGGGTGATACCGTGTTCCTGAAGAGGAGGCATCTCGAGGCGATAAGGAAGATCAGGGAGGTGAAGGACGCAAAGGCAATTGGTGGCGATGTCTTGCTCGAACTAAGAATCCTCGGTCTCGTGGACGTCAGCGACGGAAGGCTGAGGTTCACAAAAGCGGGAAACATGCTCGCGAAGCTCCTCGACAAGATTGAAATGGAGAAACTTCCGGACGTTTTCGTCGACACGGAGATAATCAAGATGCTCGAACTCGCAATAGAGACGGGATGGATTCCAGAAGAGTGGATGGCGATGTTAGAAGAGAGACAGCTGGCGAGGGACGGGAGGGTAGTGGAGACGGGAAGGGAGATGCTAAGGATATACAGAACCGCACACCCCAACCTCTACATATCCCAAGAGCTCTTGGACTTCGTCTCCGGTATGCCGAGGATAGGAACGCTCGAGGAGCTCGTAGCGTATAAGGACACTCTCGGATACGGGGACAACGTCATAAACGCTCTGCAGGCGATGAGAATACTTCTCATATCTCCGAAAACCCAAGGTAAGGCGTTTGCGACCACAAAAACGCTCGATCACGTCTTGGAGATAGCGAGGATGATAAAGAGGCTCGAAAAACCGATGTTGATAAGGGGAAGGGAGTTCAGGATGCTCAGAGCGGGAGAGAGCACTGAGGAGTTCGTGGAGATGGGACTCAGCGATGAAAAGGGAACTACGGAGCTCGGAAACGCGGTTGCGGACACTTACGAATCGTTGGGGGCTAAGGAGGAGAGGCTCTATCCTATATACGTGTTAGAGGACGAGCTAAGCGTTCTCGATGCGATAGCGGAGATAGAGAGGATAAACGAGCACACCCCGGACGTGCTCCCGACGTATCAGGAGATAAGGAAGAGATGCGGAGTAGAAGACTTGGGGGAGATCCTGCACATCCTCGAATCCAAGGAGTTCGTCGAGAGGAGGCTTATCAAGGAGAAGGACACCTACTGGCTTACAGATTGGGGCAGGGATGTGATGGAGTACGGAACGGTAACTACGGATGGCATGAAGGCTCTGACGTTCCCCTTGGCCGGAGACGTGCCGAGCTACGAGTGGGTCATGAAGGCCAAGGAGGAGGATCTCGTAAAGGCGGGAATAACGAAGAAGGGGAGGTTCATGCTTAAGCTTACGAAGGAGATAGAGAGAAAGCCCTATCTGACCAAGTACGACGTGGCGATTCTCGCGAAGATGCCGAGGGGATACGTGAGGAGGGAAGAGCTCGTCGAGAAGATAGAGGAGCTAATCGGGAAGGAGGAGGGAATAGTGAAGGCGATAGGGGAAGCGGAGGCGAAGGGGTTCGTGACGGAGCTCCAGAACCACATGATAAAGCTCACGAGGTTGGGCAGGATCATGAAGTCCGTCGTCGAGTACGCGAAGACGAGCGAACTGCTTGCGGTGAAGTTCGGGATAACCCCAACGACGTTCAACGTTCTGAGGGTCATAGTGGAGAACATCGACGTCTTCAACAGGATATGGAAGGAGAAGACTGAAAGCAGGGGATACAAGATCGACGAGGTCGAGTTCCTGAAGAAGAAGCTCAGTCTGAGCGAGGAGGAGATAAAGAAGAGCCTGATAATCCTGAGGAACTTGGGGTTGTTGGGTAAGAAGAGCGTTACAAAGGCGGGGAAGTTGCTCGTTAGGGCTTACGGAGGTGTTTCGGCATGATATACGGAGTCTTCGTCAACATTCCCGAAAAGCACGCCAAGCTTGAGGAGGACGTTAGGAAGACGATAGGATATGGGATAGCGAACGGCGACATTCTAACTTTTACGGAGGCTAAATACAAGGGAGATAAGGCGTTCGTCATGTTGGCGAGGAGCAGGAGGGCTGCGCTGAAGGTCGTGGACGATTTCAAGCAGTTCCCCATCCACGCGAAGGTCATAGAGATCGAGGGTAAGGGGGATTAAAAATAATATTCTGAAATAAAATTTTTTATCTGAATTTCTTTGAAATAAAGCTATTTTACGACTCCTTTTGAGCGTAACTTTAATAATTCCTGAAACAATTAATATTAACTGGAGGTGAGGTCGTATGGAGGCCAAGGAGAACGGGAAGAGGATGGAAAAGCTTCAGGACGAGCTCAGGAGCATAATGGGTGAGATCGAGTATCTCAGAAATCAGGTAGGAACGATCGATTCGATGATAACGGATCTCAGGAGCGTCGACGCTACGCTCAGCTACATAAAGGAGAAGGGACAGGGAAGGCCGATATACATACCGCTCGGATCGGGGATAGCGATAAAGGGTAAGATAGAGGACGTGAACGACCTCATAATGGACGTAGGAGCGGGGATAGTCGTAGGGGCGAACATAGACGAGGTGAAGGAGGAGATCGAGAGGAGAATATCCGGGCTGATGAACCTCAGGCTCACGCTACTAAGGAAGATCGAGGAGGACGAGAGGAAGGTGAACAGGCTTTTGGAGGAGATTAGGAAGCTCGGGGAGCAGTTGAAGAAATGAGGCGCGAGGATATAGAGCTGAAGTTGATGGAGATAGAGAGGGCGAGGGAGCTTTTGAAGGAGGGGAGAAAGGTTTACAGGGTTTTGGGCGGGCTGATGATAGAGATCGACTTGGAAGAGGCTAAGGAATACTTGGACAAGCTTGAGGCGTCTCTAAAGAAGAGGCTGAAGGATTTTTAATCCCTCCCATCCCTCCCAACCCCGTGAGGGTTGCGATCCTCGTAGGGGGGAGAGGGGACAGGATAGGGAGGGAGAAGGGTTTTTTAAAGCTCTGCGGTAGGACGTTCGTCGAGATATTGGTCGAAAAATTCTCGGATTGCGACATACTATTCGTGTGTAGGGATGAGGAGCAGGCGAAGGTATATTCGGATTTTGGAGAGGTGGTGGTGGACTGCGTTAGGGACTTCGGCCCGCTCGCGGGCATATGCTCCGCTCTGAGGAGATACCCCGGTAGGGTTTTAATTTTGGCAGTCGACATACCCCTCGTGAGGAGGGAAATAGCCGAGGAGATATACCGCAAGTGTTCAAACGTTGACGCAGTGGTTCCTACTTGGGACGACGGCAAGCTCGAACCCCTGCTCGCGTGCTACTCCAAAACCGCGCTCGGAGTGATAGAGAAGTGCATAGAGGAGGGGGAGAGGAGGGTCTACAAAGCTATAAGAAGGATGAACGCGATCCTATATCCCGTGAACGATCTGCGGAGGTTCGATCCGGAACTCCTTTCGTTCTTCAACGTCAACAGCGTTGAGGACTACGAGAGGCTGCAGAGGGTGGTAGGGTGCTCGTCGACGGATACGGGAGGGTTATAAGGCACCTAAGGATATCCGTCACCCGAAGATGTAACCTGAACTGCGTTTACTGTCACGGGGAGGGGGAAACGGGAGGAGGTGACGAGCTGAGCTTGGAGGAGATAGAAAGAATTTGCAAGGCCTTTTACGATCTCGGAGTCAGGAAGGTGAAGATCACCGGCGGTGAGCCGTTGCTCAGAAGGGACATAGTGGACATCGTTGCCAACATGCCTCCTTTCGAGGAGATTTCGCTCGTAACGAACGGGACGCTACTCGGCAAACTCGCCGAAGATCTGAAGGAGGCGGGGTTGGATAGGGTGAACGTCAGCTTGGACACGCTTAGGGAGGACGTTTACGAGAAAATAACGGGGAAGAGGATGCTGAAGAGGGTTATCGAAGGTATACACTCCGCCTACGACGCGGGACTCACACCGATAAAGCTGAACATGGTGGTGCTTAGGGGGACGAACGAGGGGGAGATTGGGGATGTGCTCGAATTCGCATCCCGGTTCAACTCCGAAGGCGTTAAGGTCATACTACAACTCATAGAGGTGGTCAACGCCCCCCACCTCTACGTAGACCTTTCGAGCGTCGAGGAGAAGTTCTCCAAAATTGCCGACAGGGTCATCGTGAGGGGGTTGCACGGGAGAAGGCAGTACGTCATCGGAAGGAAGGTGGTCGAGTTCGTCCGCCCCTTCCACGGGGAGTTCTGCATGCACTGCACGAGGATCAGGGTAACTTCGGACGGGAAGATCAAGCCCTGCCTGTTGAGGAACGACAACCTCGTTCCTTTGAGGGGACTGAGCTACGAGGAAATGGTAAAGGCAATAAGGAGGGCGGTGATGCTTAGGGAGCCCTTCCACAAAAACCATTAACTCTTGGGGTGTATTCGATACGATGTTCGGATGGAGCGAAGTCGTGCTCACCCTCGTCCTCGCCATAATTCTGCTCGGCCCCGACAAGCTTGCCGAGGTCGCGAGGTCTGCCGGAAGGATTTACGGAGAGTATCAGAAGGCAAAGAGGAGACTCGAGCTCGAACTTCTCTACGGACAGGAGATTCCGAACGAGGAGAAGCTGAGGGAGATCCAAAGAAAAAAGCTTGAAGAGTTAACCTCCGATCTTAAGGAATCTTTAAATAGTGAAGAGTCGAATGGTGAGGGGTGGTCGGATGCTGGTAATGAAGGAACAGCTCCCGATAGGCCCGAACGAACTTCTTCTCATCTTGCTCATAGCGTTCCTACTCTTCGGAGCGAACAAACTTCCGGAACTGGCGAGGAGCTTGGGGAGGAGCATGGGGGAGTTCAAGAAGGCTCAGAGAGAGGCGGAACTCGAACTCCTCGAATTCGAGAGGAGGGTGAGGGAGGGCAAGTACACGGTGAACGAGAAGAGGGCGAAGCTTGAGAAGATAGCGAGGGATCTGGGTATAAATCCGGAGGGCAAGAGCGACGACGAACTGTTGGAGGAGATATACAAGGTTCTGCCGAAGGAGAAGTCCGAACCTTGAGAAAACCTTAAAAATAATTTTCGAAAGGCTGAGATTATGAAGGTGCAGGCGGAGGTTAGACAGCTTAAGGAGGGAGGCTACATAGTCATAGACGACGAGCCGTGCGAGATCGTTAGCATATCTGTCAGCAAGCCCGGTAAACACGGAGCGGCCAAGGCGAGGATAGAGGCGATAGGGATATTCGACGGGCAGAAGAGGAGCATAGTCCAGCCCGTAACGGCCAAGGTTTACGTTCCCATCGTGGAGAGGAAGAGGGCTCAGGTAATAAGCGTTATGGGGGACGTCGTGCAGTTGATGGATCTCGAAACATACGAAACGTTCGAGCTTCAGGTTCCCGAGGA